>JAUYHT010000008.1 GCA_030688545.1 Candidatus Diapherotrites archaeon
ATGACACCGAATGGCACAATGACCTCAATAAACGCATTCGAACTCTAGAGGCGTGGGTTAAAACGCAGAAAGGACAAATCGTAATCATGGCAGCCGTCGAATCAATTGTCTTGAGCGCGGCGGTTAGCTACTTTCTATGACTATCACACTCTACAACACAGTGGAGAGGGGGAATCTTCTATGGAAGACCGAATTAGTATAATGCTGGCCGGACTTTTTGGTGGAGCTATTGCTGGTTTCAGCTGTGCCGCAAAAAATGTTGGTCCAGGAGAAGTTTTCGACTGGCGAAAGTTTTTGCCCGCAATGGTATGGGGCGCTTTCCTCGGACTAATTGCTGCCGGTGCCGGATTAAACACGAACGAACTCGAAACAACGGGATTCTCATTCGTGGCATATACGTTCCTAAATAACATATACAAGGGTATCAAATCCTGGCTTGAAAGACGGTAAAACTTTTCTAATTCCAGGATTAGGGCATTCTACAACAGGAATGACCCTTTCCTGATATTTTTCAGTTATCATCTGAAGGAAAGAAAGTCCCACTTCTCTCCAAGATTTTTTTCATTGAATTCATAATTCTTGCCACCATTGTAGCGGCAGCTTCCATCTTTGAATACAACAATGCCACCATATAGCTTCTTTGAATGCTTTGTATTCTGAGTATCAATATACTTTCGCAGCGCTTCTGCTTTTTCTTTGGCATCTTCTGCAGTGCGACCGCCTTTAGTATCAAATAAACCTATTCGACCATCTTTCATCTGCACAATAAAGTCAACGTAGAAGGAGCGCTCAATGCCCTTAATGTCAGCGTAGGGTATCGCAAAATATTTTATCCCGTTATCTCCGTTTTTGTACCACCATTTAACTTTATTATTATGATCTTCCAGTAGCCCAATAAAATCCTCTTCGGGTTTTGATTCTTTCCCAGCATAGAATGGTTTCATAATAGATTTGTTCATTGGTTTTTCTTTGAACTTGCTCGTATAACTGATCAGTAACGGAACGTTCCAAACGAAATGTTTTTTCTCTTTCTTATCCATGACTTTTTCAACGACTTCAAGCCAATATTTTTCTTTTGCTTTGTTCAGTTGGTCGATAAAAGTTGGGTTATTTTCTTTGCTTAGGATAATCCTCTGCGCAGTTGTATAGTCCAGTATATTGAGTTTATTCTCAAAAAATTTGTATAGCGATGTCTTGATTACACGCATTGAGTCAGCCGGAGCGAAAGGGGAAGCTATCAACTTAAGGAATGAGTCAAAGCGTTCTTGTAGCTCACGCTCAGAAATTGCAATTTCTAATTCGCCACCGTGTTTAACATCCTGAACTTTATCTAATTTTTCAATTTTCCCATCTACTAATATCTCGTTTACCAAGGCAGTTGGTTTCATATTTAACTTTTTGCTCAATCTATCCTCATTTACAGTATCTTGAAATATACGGGTAAATTCTCCAGAAAGTCGTGTTTTTTCGCGGGCTCTCTTCAAATAAACTGATTGTAGATCAACTGGGTTATACAAATCAGTCCTTCGTTTTGCTTCTAACACAGTAATGTAATCTTTCGCAATACCCTCAGCTATTTTTATCTCAGATAAATTAGTGAATACATACCCTTTATTCAGACCCTCGCTTTCATAATGGCGCGCTTCAGGCATACGCATGATACGACCAATCGTCTGAATCGAAAAAGTAATACTTTTCCAGTCACGAAATAGGATAAGAATTGCTGCTCTTGGACAATCCCATCCGAGCGCAATAGCTTGTTTGAATATCATTACCTCAGTTTCATTTTCATTCTTTTCAATGTTCTCTAAATTTATCTTATTGTCCTTTTCGGAAAGATATATAGCGAGTTTTCGGTTTTCGGTTGTTATTCCTTGATTTCGAAGAATTGCAATAACATCATCCTTCTTGTCATTTGATCCTTGCCGGCTATCCGGAATTTGAATTAAGATCAATGGGTTAACTGCTGAACCTTCACTTCTATATTGCTTCACTAACTCGGCCTGTTTTTCTAAAGCACACTGAATGACAAACTCATCTGCACTTTTCATGCCGACTTTTTTCTGATCTATTTCAGGATTTATCTGTACTTCATTTTTTATCATGCCTTCTTCTTTGACATCTTGAAAATCAACTTCAACTTTGGCATTGATATTTGTTATCTGGGGGGTAGCAGAAACTTCTATTGTAACTTTTGGATTAATTAGCTCAATTACTTCTAAAGATTTTGGCGCTTTAGCGCTATGATGACTTTCATCAATAACCAATAAAATATCTCGACCGTTTTCTTTTGTATTTTCCACAATTTTCGATAAATTATTGTCATACTCATTTTCTCTTATGTAAATATTATCCGCTTTATTGATACTTTGCCAATTGAAAAATAGGATCTCATTTCTTCCGATCATTCGATCTTCAAGATCTTCGAAATCGGAGCACTTTAATATGCGAGTGTCTTCAAAATAACGCTCGAGTTTGTCCTTGCTTTGGTTATGTAATTGGTTAACTGAAATCCAAATGAATGCTAAATCTTTCTTTTTCTCTTTTGAAACTGCCAAGCGTTTCAAGAACTCCGCCATCATTATTGTCTTTCCCGATCCAGTAGGAGCATCAAACACGCAAATTTTGCTCTCAGTGTAGTTGAGTAAGTCACTCACTTCGGCGAAAAGCTTCTTAACAGCTTTTTCTTGATAATCCTTAAGAGTAATCATATTTGAATATTCTCCTATAAACATGCAAAATTACTTCAGGAATTGGCCGTAGTTTCACGCGAGACTTTATTGACTTGAATTCGCTTTCTGGTACGGAATCGTCAAACGAAAACACGTAAACATTAAACTTTCCGGGAATTTTTTGAACCTCCTTTACAAAATCGCCAATTTTCTCTTCATCGAAAATAATTCCCATGAATGTTTTGGGGCTCTTGAAAATTTTGAATCCGTCTTTTTCAAGAACTGGCGAAAAAGAGTTCTCCTTTAAACAAAGCATTTCGGTTGACTTTTCTACTATTTTACGCTTATTAGCATCAGTTGGCGAAGAATCAACAAAATCAGTTTTGAAATATTTTAGATTTCCGCCTAAGCCATTTATCTTTGAGCCCTTTAAGTTAGTATAACCTTTAATGGCTTTTTTCATCCTCGGTAAACAAACATCTGTGCAAATATTGCTCTCATTGTTAGTGCAAAGAATGAATTTTCTATTTCCACCATCTTGTTTATTCAACTCTAAAACGGCGTGACCGGTTGTTCCAGAGCCAGCAAAAAAATCAAGAATGAGGGGGGACTTTTTTGCAGTGTTTTTCAGCAAATATTCAATCAATATCGTTGGCTTAGGGTAATTAAAAATCGCTTTGCCCCCATCTTCACCAAATATATCTCTTATTTCTCGAGTTCCATCTTGTGTGTAAAACATGTTATAGAGAACAGAGCGCATTATCTTTGTCCTTTCTTTGCCAAACGCGTTCAAGAATTGCTTGACCATCGGACGATAGTAGTAGCCACGTTGATCCTTTTCTTTCTTGCAATTTATTTTATGCCAAACAATGGTTTTATTCTCAAATTCTTCTTTGGCCCTACTTTCACTAAATCTCCATTGATATCTCCCACCTTTTGGCCTAATCTCTTTTCCGTCAGGATCTTTTATGGGGTAATACATCGTGCGAATTGGAGTCGGAATGGACTGTTCTAAATCCTTGAGTTTATACACCCCGCGAGAATCGTTATCTGGATTTTTGTAAGATTTTAATTCATCTTCGGTAAGTGCCTCTTCGAACCGTTGAATAAACTGAATGTTTTTAGCATACACCAAAACGTATTCGTGGTCTACTACAAACGCTTCTTTCTTCAGGACTTCCTCTGTCGGTTTATTTGGATTTTGCTTACCGCCGCCACCAGCCTTATTTTTCCAAATCAACATCCCGACATAGTTTTCTGCATTAAATACATCATCACACAATAGCTTAAGCTGCGCTTGCTCGGCGTCATTTATAGAAATAAACATCACGCCATCTTTTTTGAGCAAATTTTTTGCTAATCGCAATCTTTTGCTCATGAAGGAAAGCCATTTACTATGGCGGTAGGAATCTTCATCATCAACAATTTTGTTATTGTAGATGAACTTATCGCCAGTTCCGCTATTGTATGGCGGATCAATATAGATAATATCAACCGACTCGCTATGCGTAAAATTCAGAACAGCTAAGGCATGATAGTTATCACCTTCAATCAGGACATTGCTCTCAATTGCTTGATTAGTAACAACATCATTACTGAGAATTGACTTCAAAACTGGGAATTTGTGGTTCGCGTCGGTAAAAGTTTCCTTAGTTTTTATTCCGTCCCAGTTGATGTAATAGTCAAATTTTTCTTTTATTTTATCCTGTTCCCAGACTAATCCATAGGTTTTTTGTTTCCGCAGCGCTTCAATTTCCTTTACTAAGTCTTCTCTTGTCCAACCGTTATAATCCCCATTTTTTCCACCCATACCCATAGTGCAGTATTTTCGGGTATTTTAATGATTCGAAAGAAGCCAACGTTTTGAGACGTTTACAAAAGATGACTTTATTTAGCGCAAAATTTACTCCAAAAACGATGACCAATTTATATATACCCCACTACTAAAATCTTCTCAAATGACATCAAACCTCAAAGATGACATAATGAATTGGCTAACGGACCGGGACTATAATCACAAATTACGTGGGATGAAGTTGCTGCAGGATCTGACAATAGCTGTCGTTCTCCTGATTTTATTCTTTGCAATTTTCCCATTTGCCGCTCAATTAAACCAAGACCCAGTAATCTTCTTCAGAATTGGGGCAGTAATTTTATTGGCAATATTATTCTTTTCTCTTAAATTTTTTCATAAGTCCTACCGCAATGCAGCTTATGGATTCAAAGGAGCACCAAATTTTGTAAAGGTGTTGCTCCTAATCTTCGTGCTACTTGGGGCACTCTATCTATTCCAAAATCAAAAAATAGTTGGCGGAATATTTAATGAAAAAAACAAAGATGAATTAATTGACAAACTAAATCCAATCTATTTTTCGAATACAATAACTGCCAAGAACAACTCATCCTCATTAGTTAGTACATCAGATAGCCATCCAGGATTAGCTGAATATGTTGGTGGAACTATCAGCACAGCTCAAGAGGTACAGCAAGAGTTATTTCCACCACCCAATATCGATGAAATTGAAAAGATAGTCTTTGAAAAAACAAACGCATTGAGGGGCAAAAAGCTCATTTGGAGCCCTAAACTGGCACAAATGGCCCGAGCGCATAGCCAGGATATGGCACAAAGAAAATACTTTGCCCACGATTCTCCCGAAGGATTGAGCCCATCTGATCGAGCCAAAAAGATTGGACTTAGTGAATATGGAATAGCAGAAAATATCGCTCAAGCACAGTACGGAAGCCTCTACTGCGGAGACAACCCCGTTATGACCGTTTCAAACGATGAAGATGTGGCCACGTGCGCAGTAAATGCATGGATAAAAAGCCCAGGCCATTACGCTAACATGATCGATCCCGAATTTGTTGAAATTGGGGTCGGAGTCGCATACGATGGAGAAGAGTTCTATCTAACTCAAAACTTTAGAGTACCTTACGACTGAATTTATCACAAAAATCCACTTCTTTTTAGCTGATCGCGCGCTGGATTCTTCGGATGATTCATAAATATATTCTCTAACTGAAAGAAAGCATTTTTTCCATTTTCAACCACTTCGCGCGCAAGCGTACGAACACGCTCATCAATTTCTTTTTGAGTCTTGTATTTATCCCACCAACTATTCTCACGATCAAAAAGAAGATTGTACTCTCCATGAATTTCGTGGGCCATTACATTCCTATCATTTTTGAACACAATTATGCTCTCATTCAACGTATCAGGGATATCTCCTTTTTGATGAAGGAAATTCAAATGCTCTTTACCACTAACTGGCTTCCCACTTGGATGTTGTGTTTTACGCTCTCCATATAGGGCCGACATGTAGAGTAGATTGTTGTCGATAAAAGCATCAGCGATTGCAGCAGCCTCAACAAAATAGCCTTTCTCTAATGGATCATCAATTTGATCCGAGTTTGTAGCAAGGCCATACGCTTTTGGTGGGTGAAATATTACTTTGCGCATATGAAATACACAATCGAATTATGCAGGAATTACGACATCTCTTCCAGTTGCCGGGCCGCATTCTTCGCTTGTTTGAGCATTATCTCCAGTGACAATAAACTTCACGTCGCCCCCACCCCAATAGCTTTCTTCATGCCAGTCAAATGTTTTTTCTACCGTTGAATGCGCAGTAATTGTCCCAACCGGATAAATCTTTGAAGTTCCGTAATGCCATTTTATTTCCTGACTAACCTTTTCCATATCCGTCTTGATTGTCACAACCACATTTTGTATATCTGCATCATTTGAATTTTTGAAAAGCATTTTGATTGTATAGCTGTGCTTGATTTGACCATAACCGGACTGCTCTTCTGTTCCATTTACAGAGTCTGATGGAAAAATGCATTCAAGAATTGGAAGCGATGGTTCATTTTTTGGAATAGGATTGTTATCTTCAATTTGTTGCACTGTTTGCTGGGGGGCTTGCTGAGGAATATTTTCCTGGACTGTTGAATTAACACATCCAACTGAGAGAATCACTAAAAAGAGTGCTCCCAAAAGCAATTTCATTCGGAAACACCATTGATCGCTTCTTCAAAATAGGGATATTGATATGCCCCTACGATGAACTTTGTTCCTTTAGTTCCTCGAATAAAGAATGAAGGTGTTCCTTCAACTCCTGCATCGATTCCAACATCGTAATCGGCAGATATTACATCATCGTATTTTCTGCTTTCATAGCAGGTAGAAAACTGCCCCTGATCCAATCCCAATGATTCTGCCAAGGAGTAGAATTTTGCTTGGTTAAATGTCGGATAATTTTTGTATAAGAGGTCATGCATTTCCCAGAATTTTCCCTGTTCAGCTGCGCATTCAGCCGCATTTGCAGCTATTACTGCATTGTCATGAAAGCTCAAAGGAAAATGGGCAAATGCGAATCTTGCCTTTCCCGTGTCGATATACGTGGATTTAATTTTTGGCCAGGTATTCGAGTAAAAGTTATTGTTGAACGTATCGTCAAAATCGCCAAACTGCACAATCCACATCTGAGCATTTTCGTTCCCGATCCAATGGCCCGAGATGGATTTTATATTCAAAACTTGGTCTTCGACAATAATTTGGTTCTCATTTGTTTCTCGCTTTTCGGTTTCAGCAATTTGCTTATCAATCGCGTTGATGATCGCATCATACGCATTGATGAGTGTTAAAACGCCTAATTCGGTTCGATGTTGAATTTTATCCGCTATCTCTTTAGCGGTCACAAAATTACCCCTATTCTCTTTCATCTCGGCAATATAGTTTTCCTTGTCTTCTTGAGAAAAACTAAGACTCGTATACTTTTCATTCAGAGAAATTTTTAGATCCTGTTCAATTCCGATAAAGAAGTAATCGAGGGAGCGGTAATAGGTGTTCATGTCGGCCTTTAGCGATTGGTCATAGAAGGGGGCATTCGTTACTTTCGCTAATTGTATTTCAGCCTCCCGGAAGCCGTTTTTTACTCTTGGAAGGAGATCAAGAGCATCCGAATAGTCACCCTGCTCATACTTGCCGATTAAGCGTCCAAACTCATAATTAGCATTTTCCTCATAGGCTACCGCAGTTCCATAATCCTTAAACGATTGTAAGAGTGCCGTATTTTGAGCTTCGACATCTTTCAGATCTGAAGAAGCAGAAAAATATTGATAGGCGAAAATGGCTGCAACGATGACCAAAATTCCAATGGCTGCCAAATAGAGTACCTTTGATTCTTGACCTTTCATTTCTTGTCCCCCTTTACACCTATTTTATAATCACCGGCATATTTTTTTCCAAAAAAATACATGCCTCCAATTAGAACTACTCCAATAAGACTCCAAACAAAAAAGCCGGAGAGGGCAACTAAAGCGGCCTCACCCCAGCGCTGTTGAGCACCCAGCCAATAGTTCAACTTAAACAGCAAAACAAGGGCAATGATTGAGAAGGCGAGTAAAAGGACCTTTTCAACAATCCAAAGCATGTCCGGAGAAAGCTCAATGTACCCCGAATATTTTACAAGCCCGAGCAAGACGGAGTATACAGCAAAGGCAATAATCACAGGGATGTATGTCCAAAGAAATGGATGGCTGAACCTCTCCATATCGGCCTTCGCATATGCGGGGCCTTTACCGAATAAGCTGTTCAGATTCATTTTTTGTTATCCTTCCAAAATCGTACATAATGGGCATATTTAAGGATTGGTTCTGGCCGCTAAGTCTTTACGGCGATGTCGCGGGACCGATCAAAGGTATATAAAGAAATGAGCTGGAAGCATGTTATGAGCATAGTAGAAAAGGTGGCTATCATCGTTATTGCAGGGTTGGCCTTCTGGGGCATTTCCGGCTTTGCAAAAGATTTCTTGATAGATAGTGGGTGGAAAGCATCCGATGCTTCATTTCCCGCCCTGCTAATTGCATTGGGCTTTCTAATTGTGGTTGGTGGCGGAACGCACCTTGTTCTAAATTTATTTGGAAATAAGTGACTTTTCTGTATTCATCGAACTCAAAAGAGGCAGTCTTAAATCTTTAGCGCACGTAAAAGTCTATACAAAAGTCCAGAAAAGAAAACGCTCTTCAACACGAAGTTCTAATCACGGCCCCCGCTTATAACTTACAGTTGAAACGCGGTTTTGCAGACCTGTTGAAATTTTTGATTTGTTTTCAGTATGGGAACGGTTTTATTCTTGAGGCGTTCATTTTGATTATGGTTTTACTCGCTTCTTATCGTTCGCCAAAAGTACGAGTTTTAAATTCAAGTAACATTGATAAAAAGGGTATTTTTGCAATTGCGAACATTTCAGAAGGGGAAACTGTTTTTGTAAAAGCTGGACATATCGTTGATAATCAAACAGCTAAAGAATTAGAAAATAAGTTAGGAGAATACTGTCTTCAAATATCTGATAATCTAAATCTTTGCCCAACCACAAAAAAGGAAGTAAAAGAAACTGCTATCTTTGTCAACCATTCATGCGACCCCAACATTGGACCACGCGGACAAATTGTTTTCATTGCCATACGCAACATTAAAGCCGGTGAAGAACTGTGCTATGACTACGCCATGACAACAGCACGACAATACAATCTGAAATGCGAATGTGGAACACGAGTATGTAGAAAAAAGATAACTGGAGAGGATTGGAAAATTAAATCACTCCAAAAAAGATACAAAAATCATTTTTCAGACTTTATTCTTCAAAAAATAAAAAAGCAATAAACTAACGACTCACCAAAAAGAGTTAAATACTTTGAATAACACTTTACTTAAGTCCAGAAAGCACCGCGCTTCAACGCGGAGTTATAGGAACGGCCCCCGCATAAAGCTCTATGTTGAAACACGGTGGAAATCATTCGAACGCTGGAAGAGAAGATAAGGGTCGGGAAGTATCCCCATAGTAATCTTCCCAATTGATCATGGCTTGCTTTAGGGTGTCCTTATTTTGCATCTCAGGAGGGATTACCAATTCAAAAGAGGCAGTGAATGGGATGTCAACTGTTTTTGAATAACTACATTCTTTTGCTGGATATTTTGTTGCGCATGAGGGTTTTTTTAGGAGATAAAAAATTTTAGTTACACGAGCTGAAAAATTTCCACTCACTACTCCATTTGAATAGTCTGAAAAAGAAATACTATTTGAAGCGAGCGTATTGGAAGAATTGGTTCGATCAATGGTGATCCGCGTTTGTGCAAAATAATCCCCATCCTTAAAAGTGGGTAATTCAATAATCAAATCCGCTACATTCAGGGATTGGTTAATTTGCTTAACTGAAAATGGGAACATTTCTTGTGGATTCAGAATAAATGTCAAACCGCCCTTATTTTCTCCATCCGCATAGGAATAGTTTAACACCAATGTTTCATCTATTGCATTAAATGTAAAATTCGGGGCAGTATTTTGTGGAGTAAAAGAAAAATGAATTTCATTATTTGAAGGAATAGTGTTGAACAAAGAAACCGCTATACTCACTACCACAATGAACAAAACTAATGCCCCCATTTCGAAAATTCTGTTAGACACCATACTATTCTTTGGGGATAATCTCATGATTTTTGAACAATATGAAACTATTTAAAGGTTGGTTACGGCCGATAACAAGATGCAAATAGAGGCAGTATTAAATCTTTAGCCAAAATAAAAATCTATACAAAAGTCCAGAAAAAAAACGCTCTTCAACACGAAGTTGCAGGAAAGGCCCCCGCTTGTTTTACTATTGAATGTCGACAATGCCCAAAACCCTGAGAAATTTAGTCAAGGTCGGATTCCAGGCCCTTTCAAAAGGGCTACGGCGTCGTGCTAAATGTATACAAGAATAGAACTAGATTAAAATAAGCCCAAACATAAGCGATTGCAACGCCAAAAATGCCAATTTGAACGACTTGCAACAGAATCCTTTTGACACGGTTCATAGATATTTCTCCAATTGCTCCAAACTCTTTTCCACGGATACTTACTTGAAATCATTTAAGAAAAGCGATAAATCTGTGTGCTTATCTACCAGTTCTTTTGCCAATTTTTCATCCCGATTGTTTGGAATAAACCACTCATTTTATCAAATTATAATCCTTGTGGTGCAACAGACTATTTGCTATCCCAACGCTTGCAGGCAATGATTCTTTCTTTTCATACATTCACCTTGTACACTTTTGGAAGGGTGCCAAAGTCCGAGTCGGCCGTTACTAATGCGGCATCGGACGCGAGTGCGGATTGGTAAATTATACTATCCACGGTACTCAATTTGTTTTTTACACACCATGTCACGGAATCAACCGCAATATCCTCATCCACCATCACTACAGCGCTATTTTCCCGCATAAAACGCATGGCTTCCCTGACGAAAGATGGGTTATTCAGTCTTCGGCTTAAAATTTTGGCTACTTCATGAAACGAAAGGGTGGATGTGAATATTTTTCCTTCTGGCGAATCGACTAATTGTCCTATCTTCTCCTGGGACTGGAGGAAGTAATCCAACCAGATATTAGAGTCGAAAAACAATCGATTATCGGTCGCGGTCACGTTCAACCCTCAGCTCTTTCAGTATTTCCTTCATTGAAATAGGGTTTTCCGCATCCTCAAATGCCCCATGCATGGATTTTCCCTTCTTCTGAATCAGCTTGTTGATTACCTGGTCATAGGTTTTCACGTGGTACGCCCCCTTGAGTGAGTCAAGGAACTTTTTGGTTTTCTGCTGGATTTGGATCGTTGTGGTTCCATCCATGAAACACCACCCATGACTATAGCACTATAGTATTTAATAATTGTGATGGTAAACCGCCGAGGAAGAAAGAAAAAGAACATCCCGTGCCTATTTTGTGCGCTCCTTTGTCCCGATCGGCTATATAAAGAATGAAAAGCACATACTGCTTGTGAAGCCTTCCAGATTATTTACCGCCATAGGGAAACTTAACACCCTCAAGCATCGCCAGCGCAGAGGATGGGTTGTCCGTGGGGTAAAAGGGGCCGAAAGCGTGGCCGATCATGCGTGGCGGAGCGCGGTCATCGCCCACCTCATCGCGCCCAAGGGATACGATCGCCAAAAAATGCTCCTCATGGCGCTCCTGCACGATACGTCCGATATTTATGGCCCTCATTATATCCCCACAGATTATATTACTAAGGAAAATAAGTTTTCGCAGGAACGCAAGAGTATGAAACGATTTGTCCAGCTCCTCCCTGGAAACGAAGGGGAAAAGTGGCTTGGGCTGTGGGAAGAGATGGAGAACCAATCCTCCAAGGAAGCCAAATTAGTGAAGGACGCGGAGATATTGGACATGCTCTTCCAGGCGTTGGAATACCAGAAAGCAGGGAATTTCAAGAAGGACCTGACAGAGTTCTGGGCGCGAGACATTAAACGATTGACTACTCCCCCTGGAAAGAAATTAGGTTTGGAAATCAGTCGGCAGTGGCCCAAGGCGGCGAAGAAAAGGTTTGATGCCAAAAAATACACGTACCATTATTGATTATTAATATTTTTGATGGGTGTTTTTTACTGATTGGCTTTTTGCTACTGCTGAATGTTAACCCACATAATCTCCTTCTTACTATTTTTTCAGGAACTTTTCCAAATACCACCAGAACAGAATCTTGTACGCCAGCAGGGACGCATGAACCTCGATGAGGGGCGAAAGGACATTTTTACTATTGTATTTCCCGGATGGTTTACGGAGCAAGGGGGCAATTTCGGTGATGTCAAATCCCACGAGAATTGATTTTTGTGTCTTGCATTGCTGGAGGATGGCAAACAAAACCTCCTGCAAACTTTCCATGCGCAAACCAAGAGGGAGGGGAGTCCCCGTGCCGGGAACGAGGGGGGGATCCAGGACATCCATGTCCAGGGAGATATACACGTATTTGGTTTTGATACTTGAGAGGATCATCCCCATTTGGGACGGGGAAATGAGGCCATTCATGATCATGTTGGACGGGGAGAATAGTCCTTTTTTCGGGGCATACGTCGTGTAAAAGGCCAATGGCTGGGTGGCGCAGAAGAAAATGGTTGATTCCCATTTGTTCTCACGGATGAAATCCGCCTCCTCCGAAGAAATGTGGTCGCGAATACCAATGTGGACCATGGGAAATCCTTTCTTGCGCGCATTATGCATCACGGAGGCATGGGAATATTCCTGCGCGTCATAGGCTTCCCGCATATCCAGGTGGGCATCGAAATGGATGATGGTCACATTTTCAGCGCCATGCACCTCATCCAGGGCGTTCAGAACTCCATTAGTGATGGAATGGTCGCCCCCTATTACCATGAGGAGCTTCTCGTCTTTCAAAATCTTTTTGGATATCGTTTGAACACGTTTTACCATTTCCTGGGTTATTTTTTTGATCTCCAGCCACGCCCGTTTCTTCTTGATGGCCTTGGATACGTCGCGCGGACATTCAATGATACCCGCATGATGCACTTTCACTTTTTCAGAGAAATCCGTATGAAAATAAGGGACTTCCGTCTCAATCTGGAAGGACGCATCCAGGAAAGCCTGGGGGCCCAACCAGGCTCCTTTCCCATACGTGCACGTGATATCGCACGCGACCCCCACCATCACCACCTGGGCGTCCGAATAGGTAAAATTGGAATTGAAGTTAGCAAATGTCTTGGATGGCAACCGCTTGAGAGAGGGAGATGGAATCATATCATTACCGCCCCATCCACGCGTTCTTAATAAGCCCGCCCGCCGACACGGGCCTACTCTCCTTTTCAGATGGGAAAAATAAGTGGGATAGGTCCTGCGACAAAGCGGGTTGGGTGTCCGCTCGGCAAAGCAGTCTTTTCCAGATAGGTTTGATGTGCATGAGAGCGCGCGCTCCTTCGGGAGAAGGATGGCGTTGAAGATGGGTCTGAAGACGATGATCATAGGCGGATAAAGATGCCCGAGAAAAATCCGCGCGGGAATAAGCTTCCCAAATGGTTTCCCCCGCCATCCAACTGGAGGTTAATGCATCCCCTATTCCCATCCCTGAGAATGAATGGGCGACCCCCGCCGCATCCCCAATGAGAAGGGCCCGGTTGAACACCCGTGGACGAGAACTCCCACGCAGGGGAATAACCTGTTCCTCCCAACCAGAAGAAAGGGAGTTGGGGGAGGAAGGGTGGGTCCATTCAAATGTACTCATCCATTTCTCCATCCATTCCACCAGATCCACGCGGTGGCGATCCATCCAGACAGGTGAAACGCAGGCGCCCACCGACACCTGGCCTTTTTCCAGGGGAACCATCCAAGTATAACCAGGACCTAATTCCTCATGGAAATGGATGTCTCCTTGTTTCGATTCAGTTGGGGAAGATGAAACAATTTTTTGCACCCCCATCATGGTGTGCCAGGCTGGATTTTCGAGCCCCCCTAATGACCGCGCCACTTCTGAAAAAGCCCCATCGGCCCCCACGACCATATCGCACGTCACGGTGCGGACTTGTCTCGTGGAAAGATCGGCGAGGCGCACCTCCACTTTATCTTGGAGAACATTCACCCCGGTGACCTGCACCGATTCCCTGAATTCACACCCTTTGGTGGCATGTTCGAAAAGGATGTTATCCACCTGCTTCCGTGGGACGGAAGCCATGGCCAAATGAGGCGTAGTCGGCCGGTGGGCCGATTCCCATTCCTTCCCTTCATGGAAGAATGCCAACCCCTCTAACGAGTGGGCTCCCTTTTCAACCACTTTATCCCACACTCCCAATCGGGATAGCACATCCATGGCCTCCGGTAAAAGAAGGGCTGCTTTCCCCGTATCGCGGGGAAAAATGGATTTGTCCACGAGGAGCACGCGCAAACCCTTATCCCCTAGAAGGCGGGCACACGCACTCCCGGATGGTCCGGCTCCGCTCACCACTACATCATAGTCCTGCATATACCCCTCGACTCCCGAAAAGATGTATAAAGGCAATGTGAGGGGACGAATGAAACTAGGCCCGGGGGAAATGGTTTATAAGCATTCTTCAGGGGGTTTGATTTAGAAATAGGTGATTCTCATGGGATTACGACCAGCCCACTGCTATCGTGGCACCGACAAACCCGCCTATACGCGGATCGCCATCAAGGTGCACCACAAAAACTTCATAGGAACCAACCCGGGGCTCCGTACGCGTCAATTCAACATGGGGAACCCCACCAAACCCTACTCCCATATCGTGGATTGGGTGGTGCAGGAACCCCATGTCCAGGTTCGTGACAACGCCATCGAAGCGGTGCGCATGGGATTCAACCGCCAGCTCGTGCACAAAATAGGGAAAGACAACTTCTTCATCCGAGTGAGGGTATACCCATTCCAAATTCTCCGGGAAAACAAGATCGCCCAAGGCGCCGGGGCGGACCGCGTGTCCTCGGGAATGAAACACTCTTTCGGAAAGCCCATCGGACGCGCCGTGCGCCTGCGGAAAAACCAGAAAGTGTTGAGTGTTCTTTGCGACGGCAGCCATGTGACGGTTGTAACCACGGCCCTTAATCGCGCGGCCACCAAATTCAACTGCAAGATGCTCCCCATCGTCCACCAAGACGTGACATCCATCGGCAACCTCCCCAAAAAGACGCGGGAAGAAAAGATCGAAGCCACCGTCACCACCCCTGTTGAGGGGGAAGTGGCGGCCGCGACCCCGGAAGTCGCCTCCAAGACGGGCGGGAAAGCCCCCGTCAAGGGTGTCGAGAAGAAGGATGCTGGGAAGAAGGGCGCGAAGAAAGATGCCAAGAAGAAATAAGGCGCATCATTTTCTTCTATTGCCAATCCACCCATTAGAACGCGTATCCCTATGGACCATTCCCTGCACCTGGATGAGTTGCTCGCCGACGTGACGCAGCGCCAACCCCGGATGGTGCTGCTCCAGATCCCCGAAGGACTGAAGTCGAATGTCATTGATATCGAATCGGCGTTCGCCTCCAAAAACATCCCCACCATCACGGTGCTGGACCCGAGCTTCGGGGCATGCGACATCGCGGATCACAAAGCCAAGCTATTGGGGTGCGATTTGTTGGTGCATTTCGGCCACAGTAAAATGCTCCACGCGGGGATGGATGTCATCTATTGGCCAGTGGAATATCCCTTGGAAGAGGGGATGATCCAGGGGTGCGTGAATGCATTAGGTAAAGATCCATTTTGGTCGACACGCAGGAGGATAGGGATATATGTCACCATCCAATTCCATCGCCATCTTCCTGCCATTAGAAAGGGATTGGAGGACGCAGGATATATAGTTTTTGTTGGGCAAGGGGACTTGAAAGACGGTCAGGTTTTAGGATGCGATGTGTCCGCCCGGAGGGAAATAGAAGATAAAATCGACGCCAACATCTATTTTGGGGATGGATATTTCCATGCGCTCGCTATCGCCTTTTCTTCCAAAAAACCCACGTATCTTTACAATCCATTCACGCGCACGCTTGAAGATCTCCAATCCCACAAGGAAAAATACCTGCGCCAACGCTTTGGGTTACTGGCGCAAGCCCGGGACGCGCAGACGTTTGCCATTATTCTCTGCACCAAACGGGGGCAATTGCGAAAAGCCCTGGCGTTGAAGATGCAACAGATGCTCGCCGAAGCCGGAAAAAAAGGCGTGCTCGTGAGCATGGAGCACGTGAGCCCGGATTCATTATTGGGAATAAAGGTGGATGCCTATGTGAACACGAGCTGCTCCCGCATCGCCACGGACGATTTCCAATCCTATGCCAAACCCATGCTCACCCCCATCGAAGTGGAAATATTGCTCGGGAAGCGGAAGCCCGAGGACTATGTGTTTGATGAAATACGGCATCTGGGGACCAAGGTGGCGTGAACCCCCAAAGCGGGCTATTGTACAAAAGTATAAATACCCCATTCGCGTCGCATCTTCCATGGGGAATGTTCGTCGGGTGCGAAAAGTATTGAAACAAGAGGGGGCGTCTAACTCGTTGCGTTTTAGGGCCGTGCGTCCTCCGGTTTGGCGTCGGGGAAGCTTGCGGTTGCAGCTTAATCATCACAAGGAGTTGCAGGATCTATTAACTCGTTCGACTCAAAATGTAATTAATCACAGGGATAGCATTATTGCTGGTCATATTCCCCCCAAACGGATTAATGATATTTTTAGAAACAAGTCCGGAGGATATGATGTCACCCCTTATACCCTCAGTATGCTCGGGCTGCCTCTTGGCACCACCGCATTAGCGGGAGGTGTTGAAGTAGCTGTTAGAGAACCTAATCCAGTTGGTTTATTTCTTGGTTCCTCTTTGAGTATGATTGGGGCACTTATTCTGAGTGGTGGATTAATAACTTTTTCAGAGACCCGAAAAGCCCGATTATTTAGTGTTTTGAAGAAAAAGATATTTATCAACAATTCCAAAGAACCTTGGACAAAAGCGAAAAGCGAGCGAAACAGAGAAGTGGTGGATGCGGCGATTAATGAGTTGTTGGCTTTGCGGGAAGAGAACATTCACCAAATGATTCAAATTCAGGACCAAATGGCACGGGCGAAGCCGCGTCCCTCTGAAAAATAGAACCGGAAAAATCAAAAAAAATATCGGAATTCATCTGCCCGCTAAAGCAGTAAGGGTTCTCCCGGAAACGACCCTAAACATTCCAGAAACATTGCCTAAGCAGGGAAACCCTTTTTATCCATGCATGGGTGTTCCAGGAATGACCAGATCTCCCCACTCGCGGATATTGCGTTCGATGAATCGGCCCGGCGTCACGTTAAGGATCGCGGTGTTGTACCGAAAGAAAAAGACCCGGAAGGAGATCGCCGCATACCTTTTCGAAAAATACGGGAAAGAATGGGAGATCCGCACGCCAAAGGAGATGGAATGGCTGATCGCCGGCCACCTCATCCGGTTTTCCAGAAAGAATTGGGTGCGCCTGTTTGAAGGGAAGGGAAGAGATGAGATCACGAAAGCGTATGAGGGATGGAAAGCCAAGCGCATGCAGATGAAAAACCCTAATCCGCGAGAGGGGAAATCGCATCAGAAAAAGACGATTGAATCCCGTCCGCGTAAACAAAACGGGCATTTTTCCAAGTCGCGCGAACTGGTCACGCAGATAAAAAACATATTGGAAAAGAAGGATAGGCGCGCCGTGACATACATCCTCTCCCGCCTAACGAATCCGCAGAGGGAGGTCGTGGAACTCGCCATACTCCAGCGACAGGATGTTTTCGATATTGCCGTGCAATTGAATATTGAACCGAGTGTGTTGTTCCACCGACTCCGCTTGGCCCACGCCCGGATTATCACACTGGCGGATTATTGATCCGCTTACTCTTTCCACACACCCTTCTTAGAAATGGATTTGGTGGAGGTGATGAGAGTCCCCTCGAATACGCCATCCGCGAGGGCCTCGGGAATATGGTCCACGTGCTTGCCCCAGATGAGAAAGGTGTCAATCCGGCTGCGCGCCATCACGAGGGCGGCGAGGGGATCCAGGATGAAAGGGGCTTCCGTATCGGCCATCCCCTGAGTGGCCATTCTGGAGAATTGGGCATGGGAAAAGATTTCCTCTGGAATACGAAAATCTGAGAGGAGGATGAGTTTTCCCCCCATTCGTTCGGCGAGCATGGCCGCGCGGGCCTCGGTAGAATAGGGACCACTGCTCCCCACCATGACCGGCAAGGCATCATTTTCCAGCACGCGAAGGGTTTCCTCTAAGTCCTCGCACACGTGGGGGTGGGCTTTGGAGAGTGTGCGCAACACCAAGGAGGAATGAATCCCACTCGAGGCCCGATTGAGATGCTCAATCTCGGAGGATGGAACCCCTAATTGGTGGGCGGTGCGCGCTGCCAATCGTGTTTGGGATGATTCCCCTACTACCAGGGCGACGCGCATCCCTTGCAAACGTAATCTTTCAAGCGTGGCGGACAAGGAATGCAACCAGGCGAGCTGGAATTTATTCCGGCGAAAGATGAGAGACCCTGGCACACATACGACAAGGGCATTCGCCATCGCGGGGGCATCGGGCGGGGGAAGAGACGAGGGTTGGGGAAAGGAGGGGGGAAAATCAGAAGGGATTGGCGGACTGTCTTCGGGCGCACGGGAACCGGAACCATTCTCCTGCTCGGCATCACGGAATAAGTCGAACATATCCATTGGCGACCCGCCCAAAAACGACAGCTGCTACACCGCCCACATGGATGGATGCGCCCTCCTATAAAAACGTGTCGAGCCCCCTCTAATCTACCCCATGCCCAAGGAAACCCTATTAGAGGCCGATTCCGCCGAGCAGGCGGTCTTCAAGAAGAAGCTGAAGGAGCTGTCAAGCTACAAAGGAAGGGGGACAGAACTCATTTCGGTGTACATCCCTCCCGGCACCGACCGGGGGGCGGTGATGAATCAATTGTCCACTGAAATGGGCCAGTCGGGCAACATCAAATCCCCTCAAACCAGGAAGAACGTGCAGACGGCGCTCAAGAAGATATCCAATTTTCTCAAGCAGACGGATTTCAAACTCCCCCCCACAGGACTCGTTTTATTCTGCGGGAATGTGGCAGAAACGGAAGGGCGAACGGATATCCGCCTGTTCACCGTGAAACCGGTGAAGCCCTTGCGGACGCGCCTCTACTGGTGCGATTCCTCGTTTCATTTGGACCCATTGCAGGAGATGATGGTCCCCACGGATTTGTACGCCTTGATCGTGATGGACAAGCGCGAGGCCACTGTGGCCTTGCTGGTGGGAAAACGATATGACATCATCGGGCATTTCACGAGTCACGTGGCCGGAAAATTTAGGGCGGGTGGACAGTGTTTAGACCCGAAAACACTGGTTGTTCTAAACGATGGAAATATTGTCCCAATCTCACGCGTTGAGCTAAATCAAGGAATAAAGAATGCAGACACGGAGACCTTCTTGGTCCAAGACGCTCCTATTATTGACAAATGGAATGTCCAAAAGAGGAAAGTCATGATTATCACTAAATCTCCACGATTTGAGATTGTTTCTTCCCCCGAGCACGTGTTTTTTACCTATGACAAAGAAAACGATTTGGTCATTGAAAAAGAAGCTGCCCTACTGGCTCCAACCGATATTCTGCTGATGCCTGAAAAAATATCAATTAAAGGAATGACCCAAAAATTGAAAACCGAAGTGGAAAATACCTACACCCTTACCCCTGAAGGGTTGAAGAAGCTCATTGCTAAACGAAATGAAAAAGGGCTTTCACAGAAAGAGTTTGGTAAAAACATCGGCATCCATCAAGCCACCATATCCTCGTTGGAACGTGGAATATTTAATCCACGATTAGCGTACTTGAAAAATTACTGCAATAAACTGGACATCCGTTTTGAAGAATTCGTAGCAAAACATACGAAGAAAAAACGCGTACTCCCTGACAGCCTAACGGAAGAAGTGGCCCAGATAGCAGGTTATTTCTTGGGCGACGGACACTATGAAGATGAACGGCTCGGATTCTCGGAACAGCGAAAAGAAGTCGCTGAATATTATGCAGAGAAATGCAGAAATCTTTTCCAGGCCCCCGTTACAATCAAATACCGAGAGAAAAAAGGGTACTATCAAGTCCGCGTAAGCGGAAAATCGGCTGTACGGTATTTCAAAGAGAACGTGTTTACCGCCAAAAATGCATTGGAGACGGAAATCCCTCCTATTATCCTGCGTTCAAAGGATTCAGTCGTAGGAGCATTCCTAAAGGGCCTATTTGACGCGGAAGGATATATCTCTTCCGAGCGCCTGGGCCTCGGAGTTAACAATCCTCTATTGGCTAAACAGGTTCAATTGACCTTGCTTCGATTTGGAATCATTAGTTCCGTCCACGAATATGATTCTAAACAGAACCCTTATTCTGATGAGCATCGTTTTACGGTCGACCTAACTGAAAAAGAATCCCTGGTTCGATTTCTCCATCACATTGGTGGGTTCACGGCTTCAGATAAGCAAGTCAAGCTAATCGAAAAGACAACCAAAACGAGCGAAAAAAGTAATGTACGCCAGCTCTTAGCTGGAGGAAAACTCATTCGAAAACTATTTGAGCAAGAAGGACTCAATACGCAGCATTTCAAAGGGGTCACCAATTTTTTCCGAAATGAACGCGAAATGAGTAAAGAGGTTTTTCGAAGACAAATACTCAATAAAGTAACAAACCCGGTCCTCAAAGAACAGTATCAGAAAATTCTGGATCGACAACTATTGCCCGTTCATATTTCGAGCATCGAAAAAGATCAAATTGAAATTCCCATGATTGACATTTCAGTTGAAAGACCAAACTTTTTTGCCAATGGGTTGCTGGTTCACAATTCCGCTCAACGCTTTGAACGCTTGCGCGAAGAAGCCGCGCAGGATTTTTATCGGAAAGTCTCGGAGAAGGTGAACGCGGCGCTGGAAGGAAAATGGGATAAACTCCGGGGGGTTGTGGTGGGGGGGCCGGGGCAGACCAAGCACCATTTCTTGGAGAAGGGGGAATTGGATTACCGGTTGAAAGAGAAAATACTGGGGACGCTTGACTTATCCTACACGGATGAATCAGGTATACGGGAGATCATCCAGAAGAGCGATGAGCTATTGCGGCACACCGAGATGGTACGGGAAACAAAAGAGGTAGAGCACTTTTTCCAGGAAGTGGTAAAGGATGGGCTCGTGACCTATGGTGAGAAAGAGGTGGAAGCCGCGCTCGAAGCCGGAAAGGTTTCACGGCTGCTGCTGTCTGAAGGGATTACGTGGCGCATCATCAAAGTGGTGTGCACCCATTGTGGGTGGGAAAAAATATTCACGCTCAAGGATATTCATGAAGAGTTCGACGAGAACAAGATAAAATGCGAATCCTGCGGGTCGGGGGTGGAGACGGTGGAAGAAGTGGATTATTTGGACCACTTGCTCGAGAAAGCCCACCTCATGGGGACGGAAACAATAGTGATCAGCACCGAAACCGAAGCGGGGGCGCAATTCTACACCACCTTCGGGGGAATTGGGGCGCTGTTAAGGTACAAATAAGGTGATGGGATGACAATACGACTAGCCACTCTCGCAAATTTGGAAACCATACTCCCCATCATGCGTAAATTAGATGACGAGAACAATCATTATTCCGAAGAGAAGGCAAAGAAGGACATCGAGGATCAGCACATGTATGTTTCGGTGCACCACAAGAAAATTGTTGGAGCGATGGTTGTGGACACCTACATCGGCACATGTGAAATTGTGCGGATTGTTTCAAACCAAAAAGGAAGCGGACGAGAAATGATCGAATATGTGATAGAAAAATGCAAGAAAGAGAAAATTCCTAAAGTATGGTGCTGGAGTTCCTCCCGGCATAACGTGGAGGGGTTTTACGAGAAAATGGGATTTGAAGAAAGATATTTGCTCCGCAAGCAGTGGCATGGAAAGGACTGTTGGCTATTTGGAAAAGTCATTCCGCTGGGCAAAGACCATTAAACTCATTGTTATTTGATTTAGTATGCCCCTCCCCTATCTCACAAAAACCCCTCCCCTGGGCGGGCAATTGAAACGCCGCATCGAGGATTTCATGGTGGAGGAGGTTTTGGAGGATGGAACAATATGCGCCATCGAGCATTTGCATACCATTCCTTTTCCTCGAGTTAACTTGGATATTCCTCCCAATCTGGAACCGCGGACGCATGATCAATTGCATCTCTGGATGGAAAAATTCAATATCGAAACCACCTTCGCCATTCGTCTCCTTTCGCGGGGAACCAGCACTGGGGTCAAGCGCATCGGGTACGCGGGATTGAAGGACAAGCGGGGGATCACGTGCCAACGTATTTCTTTGTGGAAACCGGATGTGGAGAAACTAAAGCGGTTTAATGTGCGGGGGCTATCTTTCCATCATGCGAGTTGGTCGGAAAAACGCATCGAGTTGGGAGACCTGAGAGGCAACCAATTCCGCATTGGGATAAGAGACATTGCATTCTCACCTGAGGAGACTAAAGCGCGCATCGAGGCATTCCAAACCCACCTGGGAAAGGGGCTTCCTAATTATTATGGGGAGCAACGCTTCGGGGGACATAGACAAGTGACGCATGTTGTAGGGAAATTATTGCTGCAAAACAAACTGGAAGAGGCCGTCATGACATATCTGACCAAACCAACGCCGGGGGAGGAAGAGGAGATTGCCGCGGCACGGAAAACCCTTTCTGAAACACATGACTTTTCCCGCGCATTGAAGATGTTTCCCGACAAGTTCCATTTCGAAAAAGCCATGCTGGACCATCTGCACACCAAGCCCAATGATTTCGCGGGAGCCTTCCAGAAGCTGCCGCAGAAAACGCGATACTTATTCACTCACGCCTACCAGAGCCACGTGTTCAATGCCATCATCGCGGAACGATTGACGCGAGGGCTATTTTATCCCATCGAGGGGGATGTACTTGTAGATGGGGTGCCTACGGCGATATTGCCAGGAATCAAAACCACGTTCGCTACTGGTTTAGCGGGAGAGATTGAAAATGATGTGATGACGCAGGAGGGCATCACGCCTGGTTTTTTTGCCCAAGCCAAGATGGGCGAACTCATGAGCTGGGGGATCCGCAAACCCATGATGCTGCGCGTGAATGATTTCCGATTGCTCCAGGTGGGAGAAGATGTTTGGTATCCGGGAAAAAATTTTGCCCGCGTCGCCTTCTCATTAGGAAAAGGGGCGTATGCCACCACGGTGTTACGCGAACTCATGAAAACAGAATGACTTCCTCCCCACTCTAAAGGGTGGGGTATCCAACAAATAAAAAACGTCACCTGCACGCGTGATCGCTCGCCAAACAATGGGCGACGAATGTCGCCGGCCAGTTTCGGCTGACCGCTGCGATTTTGGTCAACCTTTTCCTAAAAGGTTGAGGGCGAGGAATCCACCTTTTTCCCCGGGCTTTTTTCTAAAAAGCCCGATTGAATATTGAATAGGTTGAACCCGTTTGAATAGGTTGAACACGTGAAACAATGGCCAATTATTTTTTGCGGTTTGAGGGGAGGAAGGGGAAAAAAAATCTTAAGCAGTATTGGTGTCGGGAGGAACAGTTAATGCATTTTCATCTGGGAATTGGGTTTGGTTGGTGTCAGGGGAAACGGGAGGGGTGGTTGGATTGGGGTTGTTGGCCTGATCCAGGGCGGCATTGGACAAAGCAATGAGCTCAGGGGCATCCGGGTAAAGGATACGGAGGACCAGGAAGTTGAGCCCGGGAATGTCACGATCGTGAACCGGCTGGATGGCGATGTGATTGGGAGACAGGATAACTATGGGAGTGGCCCGCGAGGGGTCGGGGGAGAGAATCTCAAAAACAATCCCTTCATTTGGCTGAAGAAGGCGCTGGCACTCGTCAACGGGAATGAACACGCTCTGCCGGGCGGTACCATAGTCAGTTTGGCACCCCACCCATTCTTTGCCCTGAAATACTTTGGCCGCTGTTAACGTAACCTTCCGGTGGCTCACGAGAACGACTTGCTGCTGGATCAGAGCCTGGGCCATGAAGCTGTTCTGCTCTCCCCCATCACCTGATTCTTGAAGTATGAGATGGGGGGCGAGCACGAAACTCTCCTTCCGGGACAAAAAGGTTGTTATTTCATCGATAGGGGCCTCATTGGAGGCAAATGTGATCCCCTGATGGGTTAATTGATGGGTATAGCTGGGGGCGAAAAGGCTATCCATGAACGCTCCCGGGGAGAAGGTGCCCCAGTAGATCAGCGCCGCCCCCACCACGAGAAAAGCAAAAAGGGCATAGAGGGGCAGGTGGTTCCGGGCGGCCATTCGGAAGGGGTGTCAAAAAAACCTTTTAAGGCGAGGCTTTTCCAGGCCGTTTTCGCCCGGCCGCCCCGAGGGACGAGGGGGATTTTCAATCCCCCGGCGGCCAACACAACTCATAATCCGTACGATGATGAAAACCATTCCCAGAAACGGCACCGAGGGTATAGAGGAGCGTCGTTGACTTCAAGATGAAAAAAGGAAACTAAAAAAATAGGAAAGATGGGGGGAGGGAATGTTCCCTCCCGCCCATTTCACGAATGGTATGTCATTACATCCCGTCGATGGCGTTGATCAAAGCCTGCGCCGCTCGACCGGTGTCTTCCGCCGTGTACCCAGCGACCACGATGTTCGATCCGAACACACCCGAGACGAAGTCTCCTGGAGTGTTCAACTGATCGGCCACATCCTGGGCCAAGCTGTTCACGATGGGTCCGCCTACAATAATTTTGGGGCCGACCAATGTGGTGGCGGTCGTATAGACGCGGAGGTTCCCGTTCAGGGGAGCTGGCGTCATATACGTGAAGGGACTTCCGGGTACGGTGGAGCTGGTGCTCCCTCCCGCCTCAATGGTGGCGGTGTACTTGATCTCCTTCACCGTGACTTGCGTCCCGGTAGTGAAGGTACCTGTGTCGCCTTCATTGACCTCGATCTCTTCGCCGCCTTCCACAGTTGTTGTGGAGGAAGCGCCGGTCACGAGGAACTCGACCTCCGGTCGGTTCTGGGGCATCCAAACTTCAACATTATTGGAGTTGAGCTTGACTTTAGAGCCCCAATCCGTATACGCGGCTTGCAACGCGTTGTCGACATTCTTGTTCGACAGCGTGAAGGTCTGTCCATTGATTCCAGATCCGCCGTATCCGTAATTCACGTCGGACGCCGGCAATGTCAGGTCGGTGTCATCCACATCCGGCACATCGTCGGTCTGATTATCGATGTACACCTTGATGGGGTAGTTCGAACTGTTATTTTCGTCTATCACGAACTGGGACGAATAGATGGTTGTGCTCGAACCGTCCTGACCCACATCGTTGTTTTGCGGGTAGTAGTACGGTCGGTTGGCCGTATTATCTTCTCCCACATCCGTCCCTATGAGCGCCAAGCGTTTATTGTTCTGCATGGTGCTTCCAACGGGGATGGTCACGCCGCGCGTGCCTGCGCTATTCACATTCACCACTGGTGAAGCGACCGGGGTCGTTCCATCGGCGGTGTTGGAATTGGAGTCGCCCAACAGATAGAGGTACAATCCCTCTTCCCCATTAGTTGTCGTGCCCGTGACGGCACCATCCGATTCGATGACCTGGTACGCATAGGCGACAAAATAGGTATCTCCAGACAGCGGGAGCTTAATGGCCGCCGTTGAAATACCGGTTGAGTTCGCGTCGTCATAGAAGAACGCGTTCGTCAATGCGTTGGTCGGGGTATTGCCCGCTTGGACGGAAGCCGCTGAACCAGCCAGACCCCCGAGGAAGTCGGACGTAGACGTACTACTATTCAGGGCGGCTTTGGACATACGGACATATCCGTCGGCGCGCAGCATGACTCCGGCGGCGCCATTGCCCAAAATCGTGTAAGTGACTCCGTTAATGGTCACGTCACCCACTACATTCGTGTCTTTGGATCCCTGGTCAGTAATAAGCAGACCGCTCGCCCCAGTGTATTGGACTGCGACCCCATTCAAGAGCGTCCCGTCCGCGACATTGAAGTCCGTGGTGGTCTTGTTGATGTCGTAGTACAATGTTTTATTGCTGTTGTCGAAGGCGAATGACACCCCGTTGTTGAACGAGGAGGTATCGGTCTCCGATTGGGCGATCCAGAATGGAATATTGTGTTCCGAATCAGCCGCATCGCGGAAAGTGATTTGGTTATCCCCGATCTGGACATAAGTTAATTCTTCATCCTGCTGCAACCCATTGAAGGTCACCGAGAAGAATCCTTCTCCCAATGCGCCGGTGCCCTCTAACCAACTCATGGAGTAGGGAGCATTGTCCAAGTCGGCATTCAAATGCCCGTACCTGGCGCGCATGGGGTTTTCGTCATCGAACACGGAGGCCGGCCAACTGTCCACCAAAATCTCGGCGGTCGTGCTGGGCGAGCTGATGCTCGACTTTTTTCGGTTCTTGACAACCACTTTGGTCAAGCGGTTCGTGTCCGTCGTATTGGTGATGTTGACGATGTACGGCCCGTTCAGGTTTTCGGAATCGATGTCGTCGTGGTAGGGATAGTTTTCCCCGTCCTTCAAACGAAGGGAGGCTGTCCCCACTAACAAATCGACCGTTCCCTGATTGGTTCCCGTGGTCACGGCAGCAGAATCGACGTAGATGTCTCCGCTCACGACCTCATCGCCATCGGCGTCTTCGAAATCAACGAAGTTGCCGGCCGAAACAGTCTGTGTGTCGATCACATTACCTGCTTCGTCCAAGAGGTTGAACTTACCCTCATAGGAGGCCGCGGCTGGCCCGGTGGCCACGATGGACACAACCGTCACCGTCAAGGTCTGACCCTCATAATCTCCCTTTCCGGGGACCGTGAAGGATTCGCCCGCGACGAACGTCTGCTTGGCCTTGTCTTCGATCAAGCGGAGTTCTGAAACATCCCGCGCGGAATCTATGTCCACCTTCTGCACGAGGTACATCTTCCCGAAGAAGGGAATGCGGATGTTGTCGTCCGAACCGTCAACAAAGTCGGCGGTGGAGGCATCGGTTGTCCCGATAGGGATACCGGCACCCAAGTCCAAGGTGTAGTTCAAGTCGCTCGCGTCGATATCGGCGACGAGATCCTTAACATCCTGGTCCTGGTCGAACTTGGCGTTCAGCTTGACGCCAATCTTCTCTTTCACCGTGATATCGGTGGTGGAATCGTTGTACTTGTAGGACATCGTCTTGTCCGTCAAAAAGGCCAAGGGATCGACGCCTATCTCCTGCGTGTACTCGGCGGTCGTACCGACCGAATTCAGAGTAGCGCTATTGAATGTCTTCCCGCCCGTGACGGTGACAGTTCCACCCAGCGCCAGGACAGCCGACAAGTCAGTCACCACGACGCTTCCGCCGCCAGTGCCTCCATTGCCGGTAAAGGTCATTTCTTTCACTGCTTTTGACGCAGCGGCCACGGCGATGTTACCCGCCCACACGGCATCCGAAATAGCCGCGGTCTGTCCAACAACCAAGTTCACTACGGGAGACATTCCCGCGTCATACATGACGGACTTGGCTTGGGCCGACGTTATCTGGGCTGAAACGAAGGGAGCGGCTGCCGCCCCCAATAATGCCGCACCGGCCGCTATGGCGGCTAGCTTGCGAATTTTCAAACCATTCATCTGTGCTTCACCTCACATTCACACACGAGCGTAAAGCACCGATACGATATACCATACGATAGGCCGAAGGTATCGGTGTCTGGCTCATGAAGGATACCTCATTCTCAAGAGCTTTAAATATCTTTCGAGCTTTGTTCGGGCGCCTTGTTCTATTATATATGCTATTTATAATAGGCGAGCGTAAAACCCTCGTACAATCCCCATAAGCCCATACGACAATGCCCGATGGCTAAGGGAAAAGGCTTTGCGGGGCTGAGAAAGGGGGTTATTCCTGGGTTGGAGAAGGAGAGGCCGGTAAGGGGTTTGGGCTAGGAGGGGGGGATCTAAGCTCCTCCGCCTTCTGGGCCGCCTGAATCAGTTGATCGTGGAAATCGTCCACTTTCTGGCGGTTGAGGAGACTCATGATGTAAGAAGCATACCCTTGGACCATCTCCGTCATATCCACGAGCCCATCCTGGAAGTCCTGGAGGGAAAACTCTATTTTAGCGGGCTTAACGACCTCTACGGAGGCCGGGCCATAGAAGAACATCAGCCGTATGAGAGCCCTGAAGTCCCTCACGCTCAGATTGACGTCCGCAAACCCTGAAAACATGTCCTCCACCTTCATCGTGGGTTCGAGGCGGGTGGAATACACTTTAAAGAAGGGCTCCTTGGCTAACGTCTCGAGAATACGATTCAACTGCTTCCCCACCACCCCTTCGTCGATGCTCTGGACCTCGATGGTGATTTGAAGACGAAATTTGTTATCGTCCTCCTGCTCCAACCCCTTCCTCCGCAGCAATTCCTGGCCAATCTCCTCTTTTATGGCGAAAAGGGGCGGGGTGCCCTGCAATTGCACGAGCTTCAACTGGAGGAGCAGCTTCATTTCCTCCTGGACGACCTTTTCACCCATTCCTGACTTCTGGGAGAGCTGTTCTAAGCTCAAGGGTTGGGCCAACAATAGCTGACTGAGCTTCTTCTGAGCCTCCGTGAAATTCAACCCCATATGAGGAAAGAGAAGCAGCACCTATCTTATAAAAAGGGAGGGAATGTCACGGATTTAATAATGAAGAAAGGAAGGGAAATGGTATGACCTTTCTTATTCAGGCCGCCGAGACCGTTACCACGGGAGTGGCCGGGAATTTCACCTGGCTGGCCATCGGATTCGTATTCTTCATCGGGGCGGTGCTGGTACTCTACTTCCTCAAAAACATCATCGTGAACACCATCCTGGGATTAATCGCCTGGGCCATCCTAACTTACATCCTTCAAATCAACCTCCCCTTCTGGGCCTCCCTCATCGTGAGCGCGCTATTCGGACTCGCCGGGATTGGCGCGATGGTCGTGCTGGCATTCCTGGGGATTGTGTAAAAAACTTTTTGGAAAAAAGTTTTATCAAAAAACGAACTTTTTAGAAAAATGCTTCCTCATCAAACTTTTTGAAAAAAAGTTTGATCAAAAAACGAATTGGAAAATGTTTCATCAGATACTGAAATTTGAATTTGTGTTTTTATCCCACTGTGTTTTAATCATTCTTTTGAAAAATTTAATTTACTTTTTAAAAAAAAATCGTTCGCTCAGCGCACGTAGGGAAGGTTGGATTGGCCCCCGTGGCCCTCTTCTGCGGCCATGGTTTCAGCGAGCTTTTTGAAAGCGGTTTCGATCTCCTTGGCTTCGGCCTCGATGCGGTCCATTTTCAGATTGAATTTGAATTGCTTGTCGATGAGCGCCAACACGGATTTGCTCGCGCCGGGATCGCCATACACGAGCTGGGCGCTCGTTTCTCCCATTAAACATGCCCCGGGAATCCCTTGGACTTTACCAATGCCCAAAGTCAACCCCGCATATCCCCAGATGGTATCATCCGTGCCCGAAGCACGGGCCCCGGTCGCCTTCCATTTTTCGAGCGTCCCCTTATCCGTAGCAGAAACCACGACACCTGGGGTTATGGTCATGCGCTTATCCCCCACATTCAAACCCGCGAGGGTATAAATCTGCGACACTTTCAAGTCCTTGAGCGCGGCCACGAGGGCCCGGGCGAAATCGTATTGCACTTCCGAGGCCGTGGTGCCCTGCTCCAGATTGGGGATCACGGGGCCCGAGACGAAATAGAAATGCTTCCCTTTGGTTTCCAGGTGATAAATATGGTCGGTGAACAATTCCAAAATCCCGCTACGGGTGATGACCGCGGGAGGGAATGCGTCGCTGTACACATCCGCGATCTTCTTGGGCTTCAATTCCTTCACGAGATAATCCACCACAATCTTCCCCACTAAACCTATGCCAGGCAACCCCACGAAGGCCACGGCCTCCTTGGGCTGGGGCTTTTCCATCAAAAAGATTTGAGTGACCATCTCATGCCTCCTGACGGGCGAACGTGCACTGGCCATTCGACCCAATTTTTTGGGTGATGCGGGATTGAACTTGGGCCAACGCTTTCTCCGCTATTTTATAATCGTAAGAGACCACTTTCATCTGGTATTTCCCCGCCCCCAAATACTGATAATGCACGCTCGCCTCATCCGCGTCGCGGGAGCCGCTGAGCAGGGCGTCTTTCACTATTTCAACCCCATTGGGAAGGGTGCAGGAAATGGTGAGAGTTCCTTTCACCGCTTTCTCGGAGGGCTTCACGTTCTTCTGCACCACGTCCACTACAATGGGCACCCATTGGTCATCAACATCATGAACCGCTTTTTCCCCTTCCAGGGCGATGGCCTCAAAAGCCGCCGGAAGGTCACCATAATAGGCGATCAAGGGTTCCGCCACGGCCTGCCACCCGTCATCGAGATTCTTTTCCAGGGATTTAGCCATCACCTCCACGAGCTTCCGATTACGCTGGAGTTGTTTGTACTCTTCTATCTTCAACCGCTGCTGGCGCTCCCCCACTTTGTTCAAAGACAAATCGATTTGAAGCTTCTCAGTGTCCACCTTCTGGACTAAGGCCGCGCGCATCTGGCCCTCGCGCACGTGGTTGCGAATATTTTTTATCCACGAGGATTCGACTTGAGAAATGTGGATGAAACCGGTGGCCCCTTCATACTCGAGGAGGGAAGCAAACACCCCATAGTCAAGGACCTTGTCCACCTTCACAACCACAATTTCCCCATATTTGGGCCAGGTCTTCACGTGACGATTGCGGGAAGGAGGCGCGGTGGTTATAGGGGGACGCGCACCCGAAGAAGACGGTGGACGGGAGGATGGTCTGGAAAAGGGTCGGGACGCCCCGCCGCGGAAGCCCCCCCGGTTTCCCCCCGGACGCGGGCGGAAGGGACGACGGCCAGTGTTGGAACGGGTGAAGGCCATATAGATAAGGGTGGGTCCGAATACCCTTTAAAATGCCCCGCTTGAAACGGGTTACTCCCCCAACTGGCGGGAAACAAAGAGGTCGGCGATCTTCTGGGGCAGTTCGACGGATTCGCCTTGTTTGTAGGGACCATATTCTTTCATGTCAGTCCCCACAAAACTGGGGACCTCGGCGAGAATGGTGATGCGGCGCTTGGGAAGAATGGGGGTACCTTCCTTTTTTTTGTTTTCAGGAAGAGATGAAATGATTTCATCCTTTTTTGGGGAAAGGGAAGCAGGGGATTGTATTTTGGGAGCGGGATGGGGGATGTCCGATTCGTTTTTGAATCGCGCCGACCCGGGTTTGGGGGTATAAACGAACCCATTGGCTTCCAATACCTGATTGACCAGGGACCGGTGTTCCTGGAGCGCGACGAGGAGCGCTTGGTATAATTCCTTTTCGGGCCGTGCCATGTGGGAATCATCCGGGTCATTCGTCCGAGCGGAAAGGAGAACGGTGTTCAACAGTTTCTTCTCACGAACTGAAAACCATTCCTCCACGAGCTTCTTGAGGTTGCCAAAATCCTTGGCCTTGGTGGCATTCAAATCACGGAGGGAATCCAAATATTTTTTTCGCTCATCCTCAATGAAATCATGAAGGGTGGGGAAAAAATCCTCCGGTACCTCGACGAGGCGCGTGGTGTTCTTCTCCAGCCGGTAGATGCGGCGCAATTCTTCATAATCCAAGTTGGTCATGCGTGTTCCCACCCTCGCTCAGCGGAGTTCCGCCGCCCCCCATCCCACGAGATAGACGGCCATGGCCGGGGAGACGGTGATATCCTTTCCCTCATCAATGGGAGAAAGGGTGTCCGTTCCTATCTCTACGAGCGGACACTTTTTAACGAAAATCCTTCGATCCTTCCCTTTCACCACCGCCCCATCCCGGAAAGGGGAATACCCTTCAAACTCCTCCTCGGAAAGGGATTGGGCGAGGAGACCGGTGCTCCCGTGCAGGGTGTTGGGAACCCGCATGAGGCGATGAATATCGGAAGAGCATTGACGATCAATAGGAAGCCGCAATCGGTCCACCAGAGCGGCTAACACCGCATCCCAGAAGGGCTCGGTTTTCTTTCCCGGGAGCACGGGGAGTATCCCCGCGTGCACATCCCGCAGGAGAAGAGAACGGTCATTTAAGAATGTACGAATGGCCCGGGGGGAGGAATGGGAGAGGATTGACCACTCCGTTTCGTCTGCGTGCAGGAGGAGCGCACGCAATTCATCCAGGATGCGCGACGCATGACCCTTGGCCCGCGCAGGAAGGGGGCAATGGTATTGTTTTCCATCGAAGAAAAATCCTAAGGATGAGACATCCATTTCGTGGAAGGAAACATAGTCCATGAGTTCGATCCGCGCGGATTTAGGGAGCGAAAAAATGTGGGGGGAACGGACATGAACATGATATCCTTTGCTCCCTGAGAAATTGACGAAAATGGTTTTGCCCCAATCAAAACCCCAATCGTCCTGAAGCAAGCGAATAAGATTATTGGTTTTTTCTTTGGTAGCGCGCACGCACTCCCCGCACACCCACTCCTCCAGTTGCGTGCCTTTCCCGCACTGCGTGCACTTGGCCACGCGCCCTTTTCCTTGCTCGCCGCACGCCGGACATTCCCATGCGTCGTGTTGGGTTTTGCAGGGGGTAGGAATGTCGTCCGCGTCGAACTCATAGATGAGGTCTCCCCCCACCCATTGTTTCTTCTCCATGGGTTGAAGGGTTGGAAACACATATTCCGAAACGGACGCCGACACATACAAGGGGGATTGGTTCTGGAGAAAGGCATTGAATTCTCCATCGTCTGCGAATCCAGTGTGGCGGCGCTCGATCTTGCTCTGGGAACCATACCCGAATTCCCGCCGCGCGGCCGCATAAGGAAGGGAAATGGGATGCTCCGCGTAATAGCGGGCGAAGCACCCTTGGACCCAACTACGTGAAACGGCATTCCCACCCATCTGAAATAGAGTAGGGGAAAAGGGTCATTAAAACCCATCCCCGGGAGACCGCCGAACTCCAAGGAATGGCGCGCCTGTTTTAAAGCGGATTTCCGTGCGGGAAGACATGGCGGACTATTATACCCTGGCCCCCGAGGCGGTGCTGGAAGCCCTTGCGTCCCGACGGGGGGGATTATCTCCTAAAGAGGCGGAGGACCGGCTCACACAGTATGGTCCTAATACGATTCGCCTCGAGAAAAAAATAGATGTCCTGGAATTATTCATCCGACAATTCACGGGGTTGCTGGTGCTCGTGCTCATTGGCGCGGGAATATTATCCTATGCGGTGGGGGACCCCATTGACACGGTGGCCATATTCGCCATCGTATTGCTGAATGGATTGTTGGGATTCTTCCAGGAATACAAAGCCGAACGCGCCATCGAGGCACTCAAAAAATTGGGGGCGCTCCACGCCACGGTAAGACGCGGGGGGGAATGGATTGAAACGGACGCTCAAGCATTGGTTCCCGGGGATATCGTGCAACTCGAGGAAGGGGTGAAAATCCCGGCCGATATCCGGTTTATCGAGACGATTGAGACGAGTGTGGATGAAGCCCTTTTGACGGGAGAAAGCAATCCCGTGAACAAGCAAATCGAGGCTATAGAAGGAAACCCAGGAGTGGCGGATAGGGTGAACTATGGGTATGCCAACACCTCCATCGTGCGGGGAAGGGGAGTAGGAATTGTTATTGCTACGGGATTGCAAACGGAATTTGGAAAGATTGCCCAAAAATTGGAGGACGTGGAGGATGAACCCACACCCCTCAAACAACACTTGGATGTCTTCGCCAAACAAATGACGATAGGGGTGGTGCTCGTGATGGTCGCCCTGTTCGTTCTCGGCTATTTCATCCAGGGACGAGAATTAGTGGAGATGCTCCTATTGGCCATCGCATTAGGGGTGGCAGCCATCCCGGAAGGACTGCCAGCCATCACCACCATTACATTAGCATTGGGGGTGCAGCGCATCGCGCAGAAGAACGCACTCATCAAACATCTGCCTTCAGCTGAAACCCTGGGAGCCACCACCGTCATTTGCTCCGACAAAACGGGGACGCTGACTAAGAATGAGATGACGGTGGAATACGTGTATGCGGATGAAAAACTATATCATGTGAGTGGGGTGGGATATAGTCCGCGGGGGAATGTGGAATGGAACAATGCGCCCTTCACTCCCGAAAATGGGTCAGGGTTGGAAAAAGCCATTCAATGCGGAGTGCATTCCAACAATGCGCAATATTCCCCGCGCGAAGCCACCATTTTAGGGGACCCCACGGAAGGGGCGATGGTGGTGCTAGGACACAAGACTGGGATTGTTACCCAGTGGGAACGAGTGAAAGAAATCCCCTTCACGAGCGCGCGCAAGCAGATGACGACCATCCATGCAGTAGGGGGAAAGGCTTACCGCATCTTCTCCAAGGGAGCCGTGGAACGCATCCTGGATGGATGTTCTTTCGTCCTGGAGAATGGTAAAAAAATTCCCCTGACGCAAGGGAAAAAACAGCAGATCCAGACGCAGACGAATACGTTGGCCGCGAGCGCCTACCGGGTGTTGGGGTGCGCCTATTTAGATACGGAAACCATCCCCACGAATCCGGAAACTAATCTGGTTTTCGTTGGATTGCTCGCCCTCCGCGACCCCCCGCGTGAGGAAGCCAAAGGAGCTATTGCCACTTGTGTGGGGGCCGGGATACAGGTAAAAATGATCACGGGCGACCATCCCCTCACAGCAAAAGCCATCGCCGAACGATTAGGATTGGAAGGAGAGGTCATCACGGGTGAACAGATAAATGGAATGTCTGATGCGGAGCTCAACGAGGTTGTGCGCACGCATGCTATTTTTGCCCGCGTGGACCCGGAGCACAAATACAGGATTGTGGAAAGGTTACAACAGTCTGGACACGTGGTGGCGGTAACCGGAGATGGGGTGAATGATGCCCCGGCCATCAAGAAAGCGGATATTGGCATCGCCATGGGGATCAAGGGAACGGATGTGGCGAAGGAAGCCAGCGATATGGTTTTGCGGGATGATAATTTTGCTACCATCGTGAACGCCGTTGAATTAGGGCGCACCATCTATGCCAACCTACAAGGGTTTGTCCGCTACCTCTTGGGGGCGAACCTCGCGGAGATATTGGTGGTAGCCACAGGTTTCTTCCTGGCGGCGGGGGAAGTGTTAACCCCCATCCAACTGCTCTGGATCAACCTCGTCACGGATGCGTTTCCCGCGCTGGCATTGGGAGAAGATCCCCCCACGAAAGATGTGATGCGGAAAAAACCAAGGCCCAAGAGCGCGGGAATATTAGATCAAATGGGATCATTCATCGTGGTATCAGGCCTCATAGGAAGCATTGTGACATTGTTTGCTTTCTTCCATGGCCTGCGCATGGGTGAAACCTATGCGGGGACGATGGCCTTCACCATGATAGTCGTGTTTGAGCTGGTGCTCGTGTTCAATGCGCGTGAGGAAGGAAAAACGATGCTGGAACACTCGCCCTTCACTAACCTCTGGCTGATTTTGGCCGTGGGGCTCTCTTTGGGATTGCAACTGATGGCCATTTATGTGCCCTGGCTCGCCCCCTTCTTTGGAACCGTACCCCTATCCGGGGAGGATTGGGTTTTGATTGGAGGGTTAAGCCTGTTCGCCCTTCTCGTCCCCAAAATAAGCCATTTCTGGAACACCCATCGCGGGGCTCACTTGGTAGAAGGAGTTTCCCCTTCCTTGGGGTGAGGGGGGGAAGTGGACTCCGGAGGCATGGGGGGAGAGGGGGGAGTGGATTCCCGGGCATAGAATTGGAGGGGGTGGCCCACATTACAGGTGCGGGAGATGCATAATCCATGTTCCCTGATTTTGGCGCAGGAAGGCGCGGAATATTTCTTTCCCCCTTTCACTCCAGATAGATTTTCGACATGATACCGGGTGATGCGCTCATCGAAATTGGAGGCTTTAGCAAAGAGCTTCATAATATCCTCGTTGGGGAGGTTCACATTCACCAGGAATGTCGCCAGGTCAAACCGCGCCATGTGAGGGAGGTTGGCTCCCGCATCCAATTCGGAATACAGTTTGTCCATACATGGGGGAAACGCATCCCTATTCAATCCGATGCCGGAGAAAGAGAACTCTTTCCGCTTCACTTTCTCCACGCGCTGCAACCCTAATTGGGCTTTCTCCCTGAAAATAAGAGGCAATCCTTCCGTGTCTACGGGGAGAGAGGTGAACACGTGCGCGTGCACCACCTCGGCGAGCCAGCGGCAGGCCAGATTGGGTTCCAAATAGACATGTTGAGCGTGCACCCTCTGGTTGACCAGATGCAGTTGGGCATCACGCAGGGGGATGGATACATATTCGTAGAAGGGGATGCGGATAACCCCCTCATGAGGAATTATGTCCACGCGCTTCTCCAGGGTTTGAGCCAAATCCAGGAAAGCGGTGAGCTTGTCATTCTCCTGAATGAGATATTCGAACGTGAGATCCCCCATGAGAGAGGCAAAGCGTTCATGAAGAAGGGGATACCTCATCATTGAGATGAGGATTTTAGCGAGGGGGAATGCGACAATATCCCGCGCCAGGAATTCAGGGTAGGAAATGTCTTTTCGGGAGAGATGATTCTTTATAAATTCGGCCCGGGATTTGGCATCGTGCATGGCCGCAGCCTCGATTAATTGGAGAGCACTCTCGAAACCCTCCTCTTCCATGCGCGCGATGTCAGGAGCCACCTGCTTGAGGACATGCTTGGCCTCGGGGGCAAAAGGATATTTGCGCGCATACTGAAGCTGGGATACTGGAACCATGAATAGGTAATAGGACGCCACGGGATTAAAGGGTGCCGGGGGTAGAGCGCCGGGATTTTCTCCTTAAATTAAGGATGAGTGTGGGTTCAATGGTATGACGCATGGGACGGAATCCCAATTTCTTGAAAGAAGGGATGTCACGCGGGGCAGGGGATATTAGGATGAGGCCTTTGAACCCCAGGTTTTCTCCCAGAAGACGGACCTCTTTCAATAAGATGGTTTGTGCATCACTCTTGGATATCGACGGCCGGCCTTTCCTCGGTAATGGGACTTGGAAGGATAGGCGCAGAAATCCATCCTTGGGAATAGCCACAAGGGCATGCCCTTCCTCCAATTGAGACGGAATGGTGGAGCGGGGATCAGGGATGGGTTGGATATGCAGAATGCAGAGGCGATACCCTTTATCCGTGGGAGACAAATGGGTGCCAAAAATATTTCCATTGGCATCCCGAAAAAAATGTCGGATTGATCGTCCTTTCAAGTGGGATACGAGCACTTTTCGGATGTGGACATATGAACGGGTATGGGGCGGTCGTTTTCCGGTGACCGTTTTTCTATTTCCGGCTGGACGCGATGAACCACTCGGAGGACCAACCCTTTTTTTTCCACGCATCCATTCATCTCCTCAAAGAATCATGTGAGCTAAATAGTATTGCATGCGGGCTTGGCCGATGGTGTAAGTAACGCGCATGGGGGCGTCGGTCTTGAACTCCAAGGAGATCATGCTATCGGGATCGGCTTCCTTGACGATGTTGGAGAGGAAATTGAGGGAATATTTGGAGGTGACCTCTTCGAGCGCGGAATGAATGGCAATCAGCCGTCCCTCTTTGGAAACTGTCTTCAACTGACCCTGGTTGCCCTTGGCTTCGATGCGGAACTGCTTATCCTTGACTTTCAGGATGACACTGCTTCCAAATAGGTGGGCGTCCTTGAGGGCTTCCTTAAACAGGCGCGCATTAATTTCTACCTTGGCGTCGAACTTCTGGCCGGGGATCTTTATTTCCTTCTCGGATTCTGACACGTCAATGAGGGGCAGGTGGAAGGTGCGAACGAAATCCCCTTCCAATTGAATTCTTATTTCACTGTCCCCCACATCTAAGGTGAGCTGGTCGGTTGGAAATGAACGCGCGAGCATGCGGGCGAGCTCCACCACATCAATACCTACATACGTGGGTTCCAATTGGTATTGGGAAAAGGCGGATTTGTCAATAAAGCAATCCACTAAGACTATTTGGGAGGGGTCAACGGCCCGCAGACTAATACCCTTATCCGAAAAACGGAAATTCCCCTCCGAAATAAACGAGGCAATGGCGTCGACGGTGCGCTTGACGGTGACGGCATCCGGGCTGACAATCATGGAGGAACCCCCACTCATTTATACGGGATGTTAGTTAAAAAGGTCGGGGTCCGCATGCCAAAAACACTCATGGGAAAAGGAAAGGGTCACTTTATTGCCCACCTCCTGAGAGGGGCATTGGTTATAGGAATCATTCTCTCTTTCATACAGGGAAAAGGAGATCACGCCCTGTTTCTAATCCTGGGCCTCGCGGGGAGTGGGATTATCTATTATGTCACCTCCTCCTGGATCCAAGGGATAGGGGAATGGATGGATGTGCTTTTTGCCCTGTTGGTGGTGTTCGATACTCTTTTGGGGGTGGGGTTGGGATTCTACAATAATATCCCGGGGTGGGATGTGGCCACGCATTACACCACGAGCCTCTTCCTGGGAGTGGGGGCATTGCTATTGCTCGAACGCGCGTATCCCGCGATGCTATTCCAAACCAAAAAAGAATTAGTGGTGATGGCGATGGTGTTGTTCAGCCTAGGAATAGGGGGGTTGTGGGAGATAAGCGAATTTTGGGCGGACTATTTTTTCAACACGTCGAGCCAAATATCCTTAACCAACACCATGCAGGATTTGATGGTGGATGGAATCGCGGGAGGGGTAGTGGGAATCCTCTGGGTGGGGCAGCGGCGGGAATGATTAATGGATTATGCCGTTTCAATCCGCGGCGCGAGGAAATAGCGCAGTTTGGCTTCACCAATAGGATAGTTTAATTCGACGGGGGCATTCTCCTTGATCTTCACCACCACATCCGTGTCGGAGGCGGCCGCCTTGAGCATGTCGCTCAAATAATCCAATGGGAACATGGATCGGCACTCCTTTTTCACACTCAAATCGGGCAGGCTTACAGAGTCCTTTTTGGTTTCATTGAACAACTCTCCCTTTGAGGAAACCGCTTTCACGAAAAAGGCATCAATGCGCGCCCCCAACGTCAAATGGGTGGAGAGCAAACCCGCGTCCTTTAACGCGTCCTGCAACACCCCCGCTTTCACCTTCACGGTGGCGTCGAATTCTATTTTAGGGTTGGGCAATTCCCCTGAGGAAATATCGATAAGTGGGACTGAAAAGGTGCGCGTGGAGGAACCCCGGAAGGTGATGGATAACTTGGAGGAATCCTCATCCAGTTTCAATGCCACCTCATCCGTAGGTTTGGCGCGGGCCATCACTTGGTTGAGGTAATCCATATCCAGACCTAACCGGATGGTGTTTTCCACATCAAATGTTTTGAAGGCCTTTTTATCGTACTCGAAATCCACCATGGCAATTTGGGAGGGGTCCGTGGCTTTGAGGCTCAATCCTTTTTGGGATACCTCGAATTCGGCCTCATCGATCAAAACGGCAATCGCATCCACGCTCCGCTTAAGGACCTCGGCGCGCTCCAAAACCAAATGCATGCTACCCACCCCCAGTGATACCTAGGCTTATGTCCCCCAGGATTTAAAGTTTAACCGAAAAAAAGGAGGTTATTGGTCAAACAGGAGCAATTTCACATACCCCACATAGGGGATCCAGAACAAGGCTTTCCCATTGACTTTGTCCTCGGGAATGGGATAGGGAGAAGGACAAGGCTTCTGGGTGACGATTTGGGGAATGGCAGTTCCGGGGATGGGAATGGATTCGACTTTGCCACAATCCTGATCCAGGGAGGGATTGTTATCCCCTTTGGTGAGGAAAAAGTAATCATCCCCCGACTTGATTTTGACGATGGCACGATGAATGATTTCCAGACCCCGGTGGTCCGAGACATACACAAGGATGTCGGTGTCCCCCCGGGAGGGAACCAGGATGGTTTGATTATTGGCCTTGAATGTTAATTTCCAATCCCCCCCCGCCACGCGCTCGAAATCCGCCAAATCTTCTAAAGAAGTTTGACGCACGTCGACTGTATCTAACACCACGAGTGGTGCATTCACTGTTACACCTGAGATGCCCTGCAGAACAACCACATCCCCCCGCGCCATGGAAGGCAGCATGCTTCCCGAGACTACAATAACGAGGGGGGTGGCGGTTTGGAGGAGAAAGCCGATGATGGAATAAATAGCGAAAGCGAAAAAGAAGGAGAATAGAAGGTAAATAATCCAATTGAATATTGAATTGTTCCACGGGTTAAGAATGGGAACCACATAATCGTCCACATACGTGAATGGGTCCAGTTTCTGCCAGAACGAGCGTTTGGGTTTGGGGGGAGGCATTGGGAATGGGGGTCAAAATGAGATTATAAAGGTGTGTTTGTGGATGGAATGGGTGATTAATATGATGCTGTTTTCCATCCGAAGCTGGCAACTTCAGTTGGTTACAACGTGTAACCGCCTCGCTTCTCTATTTCGCTAATTATTTCAAAGGATGAAAACAACCCACGTTTATTTCAGCGCTTTCGTAAAGGATTCCTTGAGCTCTTTCAAGTCTTCCTGGAGGCGCTTCACGGCATCGAGCAACACCTTTTTGGATTCCTTTTCTTTAGTGCGGAGGATGAAATGGGAGTCCTGTCCCAAAGGGTGCTCGAGCTTGTAGGCCACGAATTCCACGTTGGGATCGTCCACGAGGTGGGCTTTCAATAGGTTGGCAAACGTGTGGGTTTCCCCGATGAGTTTGAACTCCACGTGATGGGCTTGCTTCTTCAGGAATTCGATCTCCATACTCACTCACTCCTTTTAGTCTCGGGAGGGGGAAGGATTTCCTCTCCCATGATGGTTGATTGCACAATCTGTTTCCGGGGCATGATAACCCCTAATCCTTCATCTGAAGTGGAAATCTCGATCGAATAGGGAGTGACCCCTACCACTTTGGCGCGCACGAAATCGCCAATGGAAAAATAATCGCTCAGGGAACGGATGAATTCCTTGGACACTCGTGCAATATTCAATGCCGCCGAGGTATCCGTGAGGCGCTGGAGTTTCCCATCCTTTTCAGCGTATCCCAATGACAGGATAACCACTGCGTTCTTCACTAAGGATACCCGACCGATGACTACTGAACCCACTTCAATCAAACGCTTTTGGCGGGGAGAAGGATACACATGAACCTCCCGCGCCTCCTCATCGAAGGCGGCGTCCCCCACACAAGTAGAGAAAACGTTGCCTTCCTCATCCACATGGGTGTTGGCGCCGGGGGCATACTCCTCTTCTACTGTCAGAATCTCTCCAGGGAATGTGGGGTGTTGCATGAAAAAAATCCTCTCAAGAGGGGGTGATAAAGCAAATCCGCCCGCAAATGGTTTATATACCCCAATGCCGGGGGTGGAAATATGGTCCTGGAAACCCTCCTTCCTTCTAACGTGGCCCGGGAACGACCGCATTACATGATGCTCATCGCCTTCCTTTTTGCTATCGTGGGGATGTGGCTCGCCTATTACGTGTTTCCGAATTCGGCCTCCATCCTGACGCTCGCCTTTATTGTAATCGCGGCCGAACCGGTTATCCGGAAAACATTAATGGATGAAGAGGATGAGGAAGCCAAAAAACCGGGGAGCGCGGCCACCTTCCTGGGAAGACACTTTGACCTAATCAAGATGTATTCCTGGTTTTTCCTGGGGCTGGTGTTGGCCTACATGACGTGGTACATCATTTTACCCTCCGGGGCGAATGGGGGTTGTTTAGCGGGCGAATACTGCGGGAACTTCCCCACCCAGGAAAGCGTGTTCGCGGAGCAGGAGCGGCAGCTGCAGGGCATCGGGCACTTGCGCTCGGAGCTCAGTGGGAATGTGGTGGCGACGACTGGGAACGTGGCCCAACTCCCACGCCCGGGGGACTTTTGGGGGGTGGCTGGATTTTTGTTCCAGAACAATGCCACGGTGTTGTTGCTGGCGGTGTTCTTCTCATTCCTCTTTGGGGAAGGCGCGCTCTTCCTCATTGGGTGGAACGCGAGCATCATCGGGACGGTGATGGGAAAGATTTCATCCGGGGTTATTCTCACGAGCACGACGAATGATATTTGGACCCTTTTTCATGCGTTGGGATATGGGATATACCAAGGCATTGGGTTCATCCCGCATGGGATTCCTGAGATTGGCGCTTATTACATTGGAGCGATTGCGGGAGGCATCATATCCGCGAGCATCGCCAAAGAAGCGTACAAATCCCACGAGTTCCGCACCATCGCCAAAGACGCCGCCGCCCTCATCATTACCGCCATTTTGTTACTGGTAGTGGCCGCGCTCATTGAAAGCTGGTTGTGGATTGGGTTCTGAAAAAGAAAAAACTGATTTCATCGTTTTAATCGATGGCCTTTGTTCTGTAAGGCTCTTCGCGTGCGTCGCCACTGGAATTGGGAAAATATGATTCCAGTCCCCAATTATTAGAAAGGATCCATTCATTTATCTTTTTCATTCATCTCTTTCGTTTGCGTTTGCTTTTACGCAAGCTCCGCTTGGGGGGGACTTTGGCTTCCTGCAGGAGGGTAAAGAATTTGGGGGCGTATTGCTCGAAGACCTCTTCCAACTGTTTCTTGGAATGGGTTTGGGTGGACTTGTTGGCCAAGGTCTGGATGAGACTGGTTAATTCCAGGGGAAGGATGAATTTGGTGGAAGCGCCCTGGCCTAATACTTCCAGGGCTTTGATATAGAAATAGGAAAGCGATTTGTCATCCAGGAGTTTGGCGGCCTCACGAATGGAATCGATTTCCGCCTGCATCCCCAGGGCGCGCTGGATTTGAGCTAATTTGGCCTGCTCGGCCGCGGCGCGGGATGAAAAAGCCTCCTCCACTTCTTTGGGAACCTCAATACTCTGGATCTCCACGCTTTCAACGGAAACCCCCCACGAGCGGGCTATCTGCTGGAGGTCTTTCTGGATCTCCGTATTGAGAGTCGCAATGTCCGAGATGAGCTCGGAGAGGAGCATGCCACCTGAAACATCCCTCAATTTGGCCTGCACGAACTGCTGAGCCCCTTTCGCATAATCATCCACCTCGATCACTGAATTAATCACGGACTGATCGTCCTTCTTCACGAAAAGATAGATAACCGCATCCACCTTCACCACGATGTTATCTTTAGTGATGATACTCTGAGGGGGCACATCCAATGTCTGCGTGCGGAGGTCCACGATCTTGAATGTCTCGAAGAGGGGGATAACCAAAGTCCACCCCGGCCCCCCGACGCGGCGCACCCTTCCCAAACGGTAAATGACCGCGCGCTCATATTCCTTGAGAGTAAGGAGGAAATCGTATTGGTTGACCACGAGGAGGAAGAGGATGAGGAAACCCAGGATGAGAACCGCCTGGGCGAGGAAAGTGGCGTTGACCGCGACGAAATAGAGCGCCACCACCCCCACGATGAGCGCGCCAGCGAAAATGCCCTGCTTGACCTTGTAGGACTCCACCTTCCCCAAACGTTTACCCATTGATCGTTGCTCCCTAAAAGGGGTAAAATCCCCATAGGTTTAATATTTCCCTGCTTTTAAATGGTTTTATGCCCGAACGCGCCATCGCCGTCATCTGCGTCGACCGGGACAACGATTTCGGCCGGAAAGCTGGGATTAATGGTCCCATCATCGGACGGAAGGACAATTTGAGAGCGGCCGTGAAACTGGCCCTCGCCGACCCCACCGACAGCGATGCCAACTGCCTCTTCGCCGCCATTCAACGGTATGACGAGCTCAAGGAGAAATATGAACGCATCGAAATTGTAACATTCGTGGGAAGTAAAAAATTCGGGTTCGAGAGCGACGTGAAGATCAACGACCAATTGGATGAGTTCATGGAACAGTTCCACGCGGAACAATTCGTTTTAGTTACCGATGGGGCGGAGGATGATCAAATCATCCCCATCCTGCAGAGCCGGGCCCCCATTCTCTCCAAGCAAATTGTGATCGTGAAGCAGGCCCGGGAAGTGGAATCCACCTATTATACGATAAAAGAAGCCCTCAAGGATCCTTTCCTCGCGCGACTCGTTTTCGGGGCCCCGGGATTGGTTATTTTGCTTTACCTATTATCCCCCACCATTGGGTTACAATTGGTGGCCGGGTTGTTTGGGGTTTATTTGATACTCAAGGGGTTTGGGTTGGAAGAAAAGCTGCTCAGCGGGATTAAGGAAGTCGCGAGCTCCATCAACGCGCAACGGGTGAGCTTCCCCTTCTATATAGGGGCGATACTCATCATCGCATTCGGAATATTCTCATCTGGGCCCCCGCTGTACCGCGCCTATTTGGAATACAACGCGGGAGAGTTAGTGGCATCTATGCAGAGCGCCTCAGTGGGAATGGATTTCGTGCTCCTGTTCGGGATGGTCACGGTGCTGGCTTATCTTGTTGGGAAAGGAGCGGATGCGGTGCAATTGAAGCGCGCGTATCTGCTGCGCACCTATTTGTTGACGGCCGTAGGGGTAATCATGGGAACCTTGTTGTTCGGCACCGCCAAAGGAGTATTGGTGGGAACCACAACCCTGAACTGGTTTCTCGTCCTCCTGCCATTGACATTCCTCTTCTTCTTCGCGGTTTACAAGGTGACGAATGTCCTGGACATCCGGAAACGGGTGACGCGGCTGCTCATCGGTTTGCCGGTGTACACCCCCACGGGAAAATGGGTGGGGAAGATAGAAAAGATTTCCAAAGACAAGGGAACGGCGGAATTCACCCTGAAGAAACAGAAAGTCACCCTTTCTCCGGAGGACTTCAACCTGAATAATGGAAAAGTTCTCCTGCGCCGGAATGTGCAGTGATTCTTATTAATACAAATTTGAGTACAGATCAAACCTTTGTTTTGGAGAGCAATTTTTCGATGGGTTTGTGCACATTGAAGGCGATGAGCTTGCCGAGCTGGCGGAGGAAAATAGTCGTTTTCGTCCCGCGCATGAACGCATGATCCAATACCTCCGCGAGCGTGGAAACGGGAATAATCACGATGCCATTCAACTCTTTCGTGGTCAACACCACATCCGCCGCATTGGCCTTGGGAATAATCACTTCCTTGAAACCCGCGCGGGCGGCCGCGTACACCTTGCTGGTGACCCCCCCCACGGGTAAAACCTCTCCCCGCACACTCAAACTGCCGGTCATGGCCAAATCTTGCTTGACGGGAATCCCTTCCAATGCGGAAATGACCGCCGTGGCCACTGATACGGAAGCGGAATCCCCTTCCACCCCCTCATAGGTTTGGAGGAACTGGATATGGACATCGTGCTTGGAGATGTCTTTTCCTGAAAGTTTCTTGATGAGCGCGGAGACATTCTGCACGGCCTCTTTGGCTATGTCCCCCAATTTTCCCGTGGCAATCAATTTGCCCTCGGCACTGCTCTGGGCGGGTGCTATCTCCGCCTCGATGGGAAGGATAAGACCAGCGTCCCCATCCGCGGAAACCGCGAGGCCATTTACGCGCCCCACGGCGACCCCCACGGATTTATACACCTCGTAATCGCGCTTTTGTTCGAGCATATTGGAGACCATCTGCTGCTCCAGGGTCCGCGCGGTGGTGCGGGCATCGTACACGTCCTCGGCCGACACTAATGGGTGTTGGCGCGCCTTAGCCAAATCCCCGGCGGCCCGGATGAGACCGCCTAAATCGCGGAGTTTCAATGTGAGTTTGCCCTTTCTCCCGGCGCGACGCTTGGCCTCGAACAAAATAATTTCCACCGCCCCCTTGGTGAAATGGGGGATCTTGCCATCCTTGGTCACTTCCTGGGCAACGAACTGGACGATACGCTTACGATTTTCCTGCGTATCATCCATATCGAGGTTCATGTAGACCTCGTAACCATATCCGCGAATGCGCGAACGTAAAGCGGGATGCACATTACGCAGAGCATCGTAATTACCTGCGGCCACCAGGACGAAATCACACGGCACGGGTTCAGTCCTCGACATGGCTCCAGATGACATTTCACTTTGACCCGTAATAGAATATTTTTTCTCCTGCATGGCCGTCAACAACTCCTGCTGGGATTTGGGAGTGAGGGTGGCCACTTCATCCAGGAAAAGAACGCCCCCGGAAACGCGGTGGATCATCCCGGGTTCTACTCTCAAATGGGGTGGGGTGCCGAGGCCGCCTGACTGGAGAGGGTCATGACGTATGTCGCCAAGCAATGCCCCCGCCCGCGCGCCCGTTCCTTCGATAAAAGGAGCAATTTTTTTCCCGGAATGATCTACCAACAATTTGGGGGTCTGCTTCACGGTGGGCCGGTTCATCTGCGCCCCCACGGCGACCGCGAAGATGAGGATACCCCCCAGGATGAGAGTGGCGGCATATACGACATCGGGCATCCACCCTAACGTCCATACGATATACGAGAGGATAAACCATCCTAAAGGGAAGAGGAGGCTAAGGAGGCGGGTGTTGTCCTCTTGCTTCTGGGCCTCTAAACGGGTCTGGTGGAGGATCTGTTTCCCTTCCCCGGCGCGCACCACGCGTACTTTTGGAGTGTTGGGGTCCTCATCATTGGGATAGATGAGGACGTCGTACAAGCGGGAGATGGGGAGGATTTCGGCCATGGCCTGGGCGAGCATACTTTTGCCTATGCCTGGAACTCCGATGAGGAGCACATTTCTTTTTTGGGCCGCGGCCTTGGTGATGATTTCCACTGCCTTGTCCTGGCCGATGACCTGGTTGACTAAAGAATTGGGAACGGGCACGTCTTCGGTGGACTCGAAATCCATGGGGACATCCAATTTGCCCATCTCCGTGAGAGGAGAAACGACTGGGGGAATACTCTTTTTTCGGGGCATAACGGAAAAGCCGACCTAACCAAATAGGCCCCTGAGCGCTTATAAAGGGTGTGGAAATGAAACCCTGAACAACTAAAGGGCACAATACTGGGCGAGATTTCAACAACCAGTTTTTTGCGAAAAGGGAAAGAGGAAATGGTCGCACCCTATTTTCAATAAAAGATTTGATTGGCCTTTTTTTATAATAAAAGTCGACTCATTTCTTTCGCCTTTTAATTTTGGCTCGGGACGCTTGCCATTTGGCGAAAGTCGAGTGTTTGCGCGCGAAATTCCAGAGTTGATCAGCGCTCGGGTTTGGAGGTAAACCCCGGAGGGTGAACAGGACTTTACTTATTTCTGCCGCCACCTTATTCTTGCTATTTTTCTTGATGATGTGTTGGCATTTTTTGAATACTTCCAGTAATTGCCCCTCATCCAATTGGTCAATCAATGCCCGCGAGATAGTGCTCGCGCGGATTACCACTTTATCGGTTACCCCTCCTACGCTATTTTGGACGATAATGCCACAAACAGGATTCATAGTTGAAATGGAGAGGAACGCCCGGATGAAATCAGCATCGGGAATAGAACCGGGTTTCTTACCCAAAGCTAATTTCCTGGTAATGATATTATAATGATTGAATAATTGAGGGGAAATGGTTCGAGTTGACGGAATACCCTTTTTACGGGATTGATGGGATAGAATTGAATGAGCGGTCCCATACCTCGCCAAAATGGAATCAGAAGGATTTTGATGATAATGACGAATACTCCTAAGAATCATGCGATGACGAAAAGCAGAAAATCTCCCCTCAAGGATTATCCAGGCCCGTAGTGTTTCAATGTTTGGATTCTCAAAAATTTTATGATATAGTAGAACGGCTGAATTATCAAGTTTAACTAATTGATTTAACTGTAAACGATTTTCGGGTGATATGGGGTGTTCTCCCCCAGTTACTACTTTGGCCGTCGCAAAAGCCTCTCGAATAAACTCCAATCCTGATCTTTGAAATTTACTCAATGGTGTACCCCTTATTCTGTTAAAATCAAAAAAATCTTGAACTAGAGGATATGAAATACCAGAGGCATCCTCTAACAGAACAACACTTTTACTGTTCAGAGTAGTTTCTGGGGGAAGATAATGCGCTCCTTCCGTGTGCGCCGTAAAATGGAATTGCACGCGTCTCTTGAGTGGAGCCTGTCTCCTGGGCGGAACCTTTTTCTTGGGCTTGGGGGCAGGCATGGGGAGGGGATGACGATCCAGGTTTATAAGCCATTTTGACCCGCGGGTATTCTATGACGATACGCCTGACCTTCCTGGGGACGTCTTGTTCCACTCCCGTGCCGCACCGGAATCTGAGTAGCTTGGCCTTGACCTACCGGGGGGAATGGTTTTTGTTCGACACCCCGGAAGGGGTTCAGCAGCAGCTCATGCGGGGGGGATTGAGTTATTTGAAATTAGGACATGTGTTCATCTCCCACTTCCATGGCGACCACACCTTGGGATTGCCGGGGCTGCTGGCCACGATGACTATTCATGAGCGCCAGGAAAAACTGCACATCTGGGGACCGCGGGGGATCCAGAAGAAGATTCAGGAAGCCGTGGCGCTGGGAAACTTTTTCCCGAGCTTTCCCATTGTGCCGCATGAAGTTCTGGAAGGAGAATTGGTTAGGGAGAAAGATTATACCATTTCGGCCGTGCGGTTGGACCATTCGTGCCCATGCTATGGGTTCCTGTTTGAAACCAAAGGAAAGGAAGGGGAATTCCAAAGAGCCAAAGCCCTGAAGCTGGGGATACCAGAAGGACCCTTGTGGGGGAAACTGCAGAAAGGGGAAAATGTGATGGTGGGGCGGAAGACCATTACTCCTAAAGAAGTGATGGACTATTCCAAAGGAATGCGGGGGGCCAAAGTGGGGTTCATCATGGACACATTCCCCCACCCCCATTATGTGCACGTGTTGAAGGAGTGGGGTGTGGATTACCTGGTGCACGAATCCTCATTTCTTGAAACAGAAAAGGAGCGCGCGGAGGAGGTGAGGCATTCTACGGCTCGGATGGCAGGCAGGGTTGCCAAGGAAACGGGGACCAAAAGACTGTTCCTCACCCACTTCTCCCCACGCTACCCGGACGAAAAAGAAATGGTGAAAGAGGCCACGAAAGTATTTCAGGATGTCACGGCGGCGCACGACCTCATGGAAGTGGAATTGGAGGATCGGTTTCCCGTGAAGGCGGTAAGGAAGCAGGGGAAGAAAAAATAGGCGGGAGGAATTTTAGGAAAAAATATCAGCGGGAAAACGAATAGTTTTCGGGCTTTCCAGAGAGAGGAGGGACGGTGCTCTCTGGAAGGAACTCAATGGCCTCATTGGGGTTCAGTATTACTGGTTTGGTCCGCAGGTTGCTCTTCTCAATCTTCTTGGCGAACTCCTCGGGAGAGGCCTGGATGAGGGAGAACGTGTTGTAGTGCATGGGAATGACCACTTCTGGTTTGAGCATCTTGGTGGCTTTTACCGCATCCACAATATCCATGGTAAGGTTGCCCCCGCCGATGGGAAGCAAGGCCACATGCGGATTCAATTCATCGGGGAACTCCTCCAGGAGCTCAGTATCCCCCGCATGATAAATGGCCACCCCATCTCCCGTCACCATATACGCCATGGGGTAGAAGGAGCGCGGGTAATGCGCCGTCTGTACATTGATTTGGATCCCCCGCAAGTGGAGTTTGGAGGCCACGGCCGCGGCCCGCTTGCATCGGGGGGGAATATCCAATTCGGATAACACGGAATCGTGAGCAACGACACAAGCACCATCGCGGTTGCAAAGGAACTCAATCGCCGCCTTATCGAAATGATCCTCTAATTCATTGGTGATGAGAATCAAGGATATGCGGGGGAGATTTTCTGGCTTCACCAGGGAAGGAAGAATCCTCTTGTAGGAATGGAAATTCTCACACCCGAAACCGGGGTCAATGAGCACATTCGCCTGGGAGAATTCCAACAAAAAACAGGAATGCCCGAGGTAGCGGATGTGCATATCATACCTCCAACGTCCCCCAAGTATAAAAATGACTTCCTCCGCTGTCGAAAGGTATAAACATCCAATTATGCCATCCATTACTTCACCCAGATGGTGAGACAGGATGGGCTTTTCAGCTAGCGACGAAAGGGTTGACCAAAAATGTATCGAGACCAAACCCAAAAAGCCTTTTTTTCAAAAGCTGAAGAAGAGATTAAAAGCCAGGTGCGTGCGTATTACTCCTATGCGTCACGCGTGGGGGTGGGGGGTGTTGTTCCTCCTGATAATGGGGGGAATGGTATTTGGACAAACCCCCAATCGCGTGCCTGAAGAACGAGTAGCGCTCCATACAATTGATGTCACCATCGACGAAGAGGGAAGGGCGGGGGTGCAGGAACAATATTTCTTCAGCTTCTTCGCGGGAGAAGACGATCAATTCGAAAGGGATTTCCAGGAAAACACTCCCTCCCTGTCGGCCTGGCGGGATGACTACGCATTCATCCATCCCCACATTGGAGTGGAGAGCGCCATTACCAATCTCGAATTCCTCCTCAACCAAACGACGACGGGACAACCCATTCTCACCCTGAAGTATGTTATCCCATCCGGGATCGTTCAGGAAGTCCGCACCGAGAACGTGGGACGATCCACGCTGTGGCGATTGTCTGATACGGCTCTGCTCTCTTTTATTTCGGGAGGAAGGATTGAAGTGGGTTCTCAAACCCTGATCAAGATCATCCTCCCCCGGGACGCGCTGGTGGACACCAAGAATCTTCCCCCGGGAGCAGGGGCCAACAATAATGTGATCACCCTCACCAATTTCCAGAGCAACTCCTTCACCCTCCAATACACCGTACTCGCCCCCATCGCGAGTCCGATTGATTCAGGGAAACTCGTCCGGGGATTTATAGATAGTCCATTTTTCCTGGCATTGCTGGTCATCCTATTGTTCGTGGTGGCGTATGTAGGGTTGAACCGGGAAACCATATTCTCCCAGGTGGAGAACTATGTGGTGGACCATACGGAGTTCAAGGGAAACCATTCCCCCGAGAAAGAATTGGACGCGGAGGAACTCCAGTGATGGCCGGGAAACCAAGCCCATTGTTTCTCACGGTGATAGGAAGCATTGGGACGGCTATCTTCTCTCCATTGACGGTGAGTGGGAATCCGGTTATTGTATTTGTACTTCCCCTCGCCATGGCGGGGGGATTATGGTTTGGAATTGAGGGGGGTTTTCTCATTGGATTGGGGATCTCTGTTCTGAGTGCCCTGCTCGTACAGTCCATCGACCTTTGGACGGGAATCATTTACGCCCTCGCGGCCGGGGCGGGGGTAAGTTTATTGAGGGTATTTCCAAAACCCACCTTCCTGCAGATACTTTTAGTGCTCGTGGGGGCGAGCCTCCTGTTTGAATTGCTATTCGACATCTCCATGGGAAAAAGTTTGGTACTGCACGATTCAACATTCTTGGGCACCTCCCCGGATGCGGGGTTGCGGGTGCTCGTGAATATTGGATTGCTGGGGATTGTGCTCGCGTATTGGGGGATTAAAGCAGAAGAAAAAAAGGCGTGATCCAGGAAAAGGGATTAAATACAGGCATTTACTATCATCCAAATGGATAGAGAAAATAAGTCGGGGGAAACGGAAAGAGGAATCGTGTTGCTCCAGCCGTCAGTCGAGAAAATAATCCGTTGGAACCCGAGAACGGGAGTTGAAAGGCGGTTATTTATCCTGGCTATAGGAACAGCGCGGGAAGGAAAACCGTTCTATTCCCATCCCGATTTGGGAAGCGTGATAAGCAACTTAAAATTGTCGCGCGGAACCCCCATTGGACACGTGGTGGTGGAGATAGTTCCCCGAAAAGGTGGGGAAAAAAAGATCAAGGTGAGCGAGGTCAAATTCCGAAACCCCACATTCGAATCGGCGCTCAAGCGGCGAGTGGGGGACACCCCCTTGCGTATTTATCTCACCCGGGCCACTCGAAGAAAGGCCTATGACATCGTTTCCGGGAAACGAATGAAACCACGAGGCATGCGAACTATCTGGAATAGGGTAATGGGCCAAGTGAAGAAGCCGACATCGAAAGGTGGGCCATATTGGCGCCGTCGTGCACGGGTCATCTGGAAACGGACGATTCCGCAACGCGTGTCTAATTTACCTAAAAAATTAGTCCGAAGAGGCCTCCCCAAATGACTTCCTCCCCGGCCTAAAGGCCGGGGTATCCACGTGGACAAGTGTTTCACTCGGCTCGCGTTATCGCTCGCCAAACATTGGGCGACGAATGTCGTCCTAAAAGGCGCGGTATCCACCTTTTTCGCCGGCCTTTTTTCTAAAAAGGCCGATTGAAACCAACACCCGCCTCGCGGAATTGTTTAGTTAAGAAAAAGTATATGATATAGAAACCAAAATATCATGGAACTAAATTGGAAAGGATCAGCGGAACCCGAAGTCCTCCAACGCGCCCCGCCAGAAAATGTCATAATGACCCCCGAGGACATCGGCCGTCTGGTGGGGGGTTAGGGCGGCCCAATAGAGCAGGAGGAGAATTCCTATTCCTAATGCGAGCCAGCGGCGGGGGGTATTTGGAAATAGAAGGTGGAGGGCAAAGTACCCCAACAGCAGCTCGAAGAGGAGGGAATAGCCTAAGAGACCGGCACTCATACATAATCTGGTCCGGGTGGTCATTAAAAACCCGATTCCTGAACTCCTGCCATGCTGGAACTGGTAATCAGTGTCATCGGGCTGACCATATTGCTTGGATTCTTCGGGAATGTGCTATTCCAACGCACCTCCATCCCCAACACATTATGGTTGCTGGTTTTCGGCATGGGGTTGGGGGCATTGGGATTCGTAGGGGCGGATTTCATCGCCTCCGCGGCCGGATTGATGGGGGCTATCGCCATCATCGGAATACTATCCGATGGGGGGCTGCATCTTGATTTGAAACATGTGGTGAAAGAAGGATTTTTGGGAAGCCTGCTCATGTTCACCGGGCTCCTGGGAACGACGGGAGGAATTGTTATTCTGTTAGGTGTATGGAACATCCCCCTGCCCATTGCCCTCTTCATCGCCATCGCCCTCGCGGGGACAAGTGCATCAGTGGTTATTCCCATTGTGCAATCCCTCTCGTTTGTCTCGGACAAACTGAAAACCATCCTCTCCATCGAGGCGATCTCGGACACCTTTTCCATTGTTGTGGCGCTATTCATGATCGATTTCCTTTTATCTCCCGGCACACCTTTGAGCGGAGCCGATGGGGTTGTGCGGGGGGTGGTATTGGAATTTCTCTCCGCGATATCCATAGGAATCATTTTCGGATTAGTATGGGGGCCATTCATTGGAAAACTCAAACGGTATGATTACTCGTACGCCGCGACCCTGGGCGCCCTGATATTGCTATATGCGTTTGCCGAATTATTCGGGAGCAGTGGAGCCATTGCCGTATTCACCGCAGGAATCATGCTGGCGAACGCGCACCTCATCTATCATGCACTCTTCCCCGAATTCACGTTCGGACGATTAGATGAGGATGTGAGCAAAACACACTCTCTATTCGCCTTCCTCATCCGCGTGTTCTTTTTTGTTTTCTTGGGGATGGTGGTGGGGATACCGGAGATTGATTATCTGATCATCGGCGCCGCCACCACCGCAATCATCGTGGGGACACGGTTCATTTACATCAACTTATTCATTAGACTCAAACTCCTTCATTTCCATGGGAATGAAAAGATGCTGACCTATTTCATGATTCCACGTGGACTATCTGCAGCGGTATTGGCGGTATTCGCATTAGCAAGTGGAGTGGCCTATGGGGAGGCCATCGTACAAATCATCTTTTCAGTGATCATCTTCACTATTCTTCTAACGACCCTCGCCACCTTTTCCCTTCGTGACAGGGGGACGAAAACGAATCCGGAGATGCTCCAGCCCATGAAACCACTGGCGGCAGGGACCGCGCCCACATTCGATTAATGTTTGGAAAAGCGGCGGGGGCGGCGGATACCTTTCTGCAGGATGCCCTGAAAGGGAATCTTTTTCCATTTCAATAGGTTCTGGAGGGAATAATCATCCGTGTACACCATCACTTTTTCTCCCCGCTCCTGAAACTCCCACGCCAAACCAATCACATGCTCATCCGCCTCCGAGAGACGAGAATCTCCAATCTCGCTGGCCCACCGTCTTACCTGTTGAAGGGTCGCGGGACAGGGGTCCCGGATGACCAAGGGAAAGTGGTGCAGGGCATTCTCGAGACGCATCCGGGGCTCCATCCCCTTGATCTCCGCTTCGCAGGGGGAAGGGAGAAAATAGTGGCTTCTTTTGGAGAAAGGAAAGCCCTCCGCGTTCATGAAGGCCGCGCTGTCCAAAACCGCTTTCATGTCATTAGAATGACGATGGTCTTCAAAAAGGAGAGGGGGGCCTAACCCATAGGTATGGGATTCAAGCAGAAGCTGGGAGAATTACTCGTGCATGCCCTCACGGAAGAGGAACGAATGATATTGCCGGCATCCTACCAAAAATTGGGACATGTAGGGATTATCCGGTTACCCGCGGGATTAATGGAGAAGAAAAGGATCATCGGGGAAGGCGTGTTGAATGCTATTCCGGGTATTCGCACGTGCTGCCTGAACCGGGGTCCCGTTCAGGGGGAATTCAGGCAACCGGATATGGAATATCTGGCGGGGGAGCATCACTTTGAGGTAGTACACAAAGAACATGATTGCATCTTCCGGTTTGATATCACCAAACTCATGTGGAGCATGGGAAACATGAATGAACGGAAACGTTTGTATCAAGCGGTGAAACCGGGAGAGGTGGTGGTGGACTTTTTCGCGGGAATGGGATATTGGAGTATTCCCATCGCCAAGCACGCGCACCCCGGACACGTGTATGCCATCGACGCCAACCCGTACGCCATCGAAGCCCTGCGGGAGAATAGACATGCTAACAAGATACCTGAATCCATTATGACGATATTACCAGGTAAATGCGAGGAAGTGGCCCCCCGATTGGGGAGGATTGCGGATCGGGTCATTCTGGGTTACTTGCCGGCGCCCCGGTTCGCGCTGTACCCGGCGTTCCACTGCCTAAAAGAAAAAGGGGGGATAATCCATTACGAGGGGGTATGTGGGTTGGATGCGTATGAGGGCCTTTTCCAAGAAGTGCGGGACATTGGAATGAGCGTGGGATTTGAGGTAGCATTGAAACACGCCCAACCCGTGAAGAGTATGAGTGCGGGGAAATGGCATTATGTGCTGGACTGCCAGGTTTCTCGGCTTGGGGAATGAATATGAATGACACACTCCCCACGCGATTCGAGATGGCCAAAAGGCACCATTTGCATACCCTGGAGAAGGCCATCGCGGAAGGAAAAATTGACAATCGGATGATCCCTTTTTCCAAGATGATGGCCGGGAACAAGGATTATTTCACCACCTCCACGTGCTCGGGGAGGATCACGTTAATGGATTTGGATACGGAAGAGCGCAAGCGGGAGGGCGCCTTCTACCGGAAATGGCATTCGACTGTCAAACCCCACGAGGTTTGGGAGGCGATTGAGGCCTATGAAGGGGAAAAGAATCTCTGGCTCAAGCAGGATGGGTTTGTCATGGTCATCGGGACGCATTCATTGGAGAAGGCCAAAAAAATTTTCAAGGTTTGCCAAGAGGCTGGAATCAAACGGTTCGGAATCCATCATATCGAGGAAGGAAAAATCCTCATGGAAGTGTATGGCACCACTCAAATGAGTATGCCAATAGTGATTGATGGAAAAAAGGATGTGGATAAAAACTACGTGTCGAAAGTCGTTGCTCTTGCTAACATTAAATGGAAACGGAATGAACAAAGGCGAAAACATTTCGAGAAGACATTACGAAAATATTTAAGTTAAACATCATATTTATGACGCAAAAAGGTCAATCGCATATTTAGATCTGAAAATAACTGAGGATTTGCTTTTTCCATTTTGGTCCCATATTTTTTTACTAAATCAATACTTTTTTGGATCTGCTTCTTTACCCACATCGGATCATTCCCTTCTAGAGTAAAAAGATTGTGAAGACGATCCGCCATCTTTACTGTCATACCTTCTTTCGTGCGCAAATTAAAGCTTCCATTTTCATCTTTTGAAACTTCCTTAACAATCGCCATCACTCTTGGGCCAAAAAGTCTTCGTACTTCGGCGTAAGAAGTATGTTTATCCTCCACGGTATCATGTAATAGCCCCGCTATCAAAATTTCTTTATTAGTAACGCCAGCTGCTTTCAAATTTGCCAACACGGCAAAGGGGTGCCATGCGTAGGGGGTACCATCCTTCCTTTTTTGTTGACGATGCCATTCTACACACTTCTGCATCGCTTTATTCAATCGACGAGAATGAGCACCAAAAACTGCATCAGCCAAACGAGATGAAAATGGGGGCTTTCCCACACTTGGAAGGGAAGAGGATCGTCTAATCGAAACCATGAGAAAACCAAAACATTGAATAATTTAAACTATTCCACCACGACAATATTTGGTGCATCCCGCGACAGACGCCACGCGAGCTCGGTGCAATACGCGCCCACATTCTCCACAACGATACGATCGCCTGGCGCGAGGGAAGCGTGGATTTTTCCCAATTCATCACTGCCGAACATCAGGGGGCCAGCGAGGCGGACATTCTTTTTCGTCCCATGGGAGGGGGATAATGGTTTGAAAACATAGGGAGAGAAGGTAATCTTGGGGAGCACGTTAATGCCAGCATCCAGGAATACATAGGAGTGGTCATCCACTTCCTTGAGATGTTGAACCACTGTAATGAGTACCATGGCATCCTCCACCAGGAACCGACCGGGTTCGAGGATCAGGGTTTTTTGGGAAAGGAATTGGCCTAAATGTATTGAGAGAATGCGCGCATACTCATTCACGGAATGACCCCGTTGCTTTAACCCATGTGGGCCTGGGATGCCTCCACCCAAATCTATGGTTTCTATTTGGGGAAGATCGGGGAGCAAACCCGCCAAACGAGAAGCGAAACGTTCATAGTCCTGGATAGACACGTTTGTCCCCGGGTGGGAGTGGAGGAGAGTGATGGTTATTCCTCGGGAATGGCACTCCTGAATGAATGGTTTCACTTCGGCCGGGGAGAAACCAAATTTGGATGGGAATAGCCGGACCCGTATGCCTGCGTGGTGAGGGATGATTTCCTGGGATGCCATCATTTCCAATTGGGATGGGGAATCCAGGATGATGTGGGCGCCTTGAGCATTGGCTTCTGCCATTTCTTTTGGGGTGGCTGCGCAGGCATTAAACAATTTGAATGTTGAAAAGGGAGCAACGGCCTGCAATTCCCTTTCCGAAACGGTTTCCATCCCGCTACCCAAATCATTGAGCGTGGAAAGGATACGGGGGTGGGGATTGGTCTTCACGGAATAACAAATTTTAAAATTGGCGGCAAGCGGAGAGAAAGCGGTATGTAATTCCTGGTAGCGGGCTGCCACGATAGCGGGAAAGAGGAGGAAAAAGGGGGTATCTTTTTTTTCTCGCGCCACGCGCCACGAATGGGAACTCATACGATGCCCTCCAGGGTATACCCTTAAAGGAGAATGGGAGCCCCCTCTTTTCATGGTCCGGAAACTAAATGGGCAAAATCATGCGAATGGGAATGGAAATGCACGCGTAACCGATGGCCCTCACACGGGGGATTGGCTCTGCGTGCACCGTCGGCATGAAACCCCCGCCGTGGGACGGGCGATCCTGGATTTCTCCCGGGTGGCCAATCGCGAACACTTCATGGGGCGATTGCTCCCATTCCTTCGGTCCTATGGGGAAAGGGTATCCATCGGGAGAAACGAGACCATTACTCGGAAGGATTTGTTCGAATTGGAAAAATTGGTGATGCAGGATGATTATGGTCTGGAGAGCGCTATTCTACACGTGGCCCCACGCAACCCCTATCTCGCCGAAGTTCTGGGCGACCCTAAAGCCTATACCGAATTCGTGGAAAATCATGTGCAAGTGAAGAAATGGAAGGAATCCCTGCGCACCATGGGAAAGACGAAGAATGAATCGCTCCGGGCCGTGAGCATGCTGCTGTTCTTGCGAACGGCGCACAAGGGAAAAGCGAATGGGAAAAACTAAACAAATAATCCTCATAATTATTTTTCATCATTAGTAAATTATTTTGAAAGGCAAATATCAATTAAACATTTTCAAAACCTTTTTTCAAAAAAAAAGCCTTTTTGATCAAACTTTTTCCTAAAAAGTTTGATGATGAAACTTCATCGTAAACACTATTTTCCGCCAACGCTTTTTCCAGCGGAAAAAGGGTTGTTACGATGCCCGCAAAACATCGTTTTGCTTGGTTTCCCAAAAAGAAATCGCTTTTTTGATCGAACTTTTTTCCAAAAAGAAAAGATTCGTTTTTTGATCGAACTTTTTCCCAGGAGATAGGTTTTTGATCGAACTTTTTTCCAAAAAGTTCGTTTCATTAAAAGAAACGCAAAGAGGTCTGCTTCCGGATGTCTTCTTCAGTTGGGGAAGGGGGTTGGGGAGACAGATTGGTTTCGGTAGTGGGATTATCCGTGTCGTTTGGAACTGTTTTTCCTGTGCGACTTTTTTTGGTAGATCCTTTTGGGGAAGCGGCCTTGTCTGTCTCGAGCTGGGCGAATATCTTCTTTACTTTTGGATGAGAGGGGGAGGTGTCCAAAAGGTAGGCTACTTCGTCGGGTTCCAGTTGAAAATGATGCGTGAGGGGGATGGCATAGGAAGGATCGGCGAAGAGGATGCGCAAATAGGGAAGATCTTGCCCCCAGCGGCGGCGCGACCCATGGGTTTTCTCCCCCAATTTAGACAGGAGGGATTTCTTGGCTGATCCCTTCCCGGCCGATAACCGTTTGAGGATGGAGGGGAATTGATAGGAGATGAAACCATGCGCCCGATCGGGAGTCACTAATCCCACGGAGGAAGCAAGGTCGCCCGAATACTTGAGGAAACCATAATGCTGGCGCCGGAAGATGCGGCCATCGAACATGTCGGCTCGGGACAATTGAGAATAGGCGTTGGCGAGGGAGGTAGGGGATGGGAATTGACGGGGAATATTCTCATCCACCCACTTCTTGAGGAGATCATGGTCCACCTCACTCGTAAACCGGGCTTTGCGAATCTCTTTCAGGGAAGGATTAGTGAAGAGGGTGCGGATCACCGAGAAGATATTGTCCAACCGTTCTCTATAGCCACTGCTCTCCACGTCTTCTAACGTGATGAGGTTGTTCTTCTTGGACATCGCTTCAAGATCCAAGAGAGCGGCGCGCACGTCCCCTGAAGAACGCTTGGCTAGCGCATTGATGGAATGCGCATCATATTCGATGCCCTCCTTCTCGCATACCTCACGGAGGAATTTGGCTAACGTGGGGGAGGGGATACGCTTGCCCATGAGGATCTTGCAATAGGAGCGCAAGGTCACGAGGTTTTTGTTACCATAGATCTCATTGGCAGTGAAAAAAATGGGGTTGCGGGCCTGCTTGATGACGTTAGGAAGCGCCGCGGCCCCGCCGCGATCTCCCCGGGAATGGATGCCGTCAATTTCATCCATAAGGACAAGGCGCAACGCCCCGTCGAAACTGGCGTTCTGGGCGGACGCCCCGATGATTTTCTCCACCGATTCCTTGTCCCGCGCGCTGGAGGCATTGAATTCCACGAGGGAAAATCCCATCTCTTTGGCTAATGCATAGGCGGTGGCGGTCTTACCTATGCCGGGAGGACCCACCAGCAAAAGAGGCTTCTGGGGATTCCCCTGCTTCCAGGATTGGGCCCACAAACGAACTTCGGTAATAATATCGGGATTCCCTATGATCTGGGACAACGCCTCGGGCTGCCAGCGGTGGAGAAGCATGCCAACTTATAAGCCGACAAATGCTTAATAGCGCGTATGGCCGCGCGCGTAACTGAACGACGACGGACACTACCGGTGCCAACAAAACGGGCCCGTCGACCAATTGGAGGAACCCCTCACCCCTTTGGTTTGCGCCATCGGGGAAAAAGCGTTGTTATTGATCATTGGGTGAATAGGCCAGGTGGGGGTCGCCGAGTTCGTGTTAGTGAACGAATAGCCATTGAGGATGCGCGATCCACGAGAGATGGAAAAATGTTCATTATCATCAGCCGAACTAATTTGGCGACTCAAGAAAAAACATTTCATGAGGTCACGTCTGAGGAATATGAAAGAATGGCTAAAAGTGTAGAGAATTTTATGCTCAGGCGCCGGGGAAAAAGGGTAGGAGCACAGGCCGTTTTGGAACATGCCCTCCTTGCAATCGCGCACTCGGCTTTCGGCATCTAATTCTTAACTATTACATTTATGGGTTGGCGGTTGGGGTATAACCCGTCGAAGCCTTCGAGGGAGCAGCTGTCCAATGTGACTTGCGCCTGGGGAAGGGTGGTGATGAATATGGCTCCTCCATTGCCGCGAATAGTGGTGTTTTGACAATGGATGGTTGTTTGGGGACGTTTGAGATGGAAATAGCCTATTTCCTGGATCCCCGGGCATAGCGTGAGGCGGGAGTCATAGAGGTTGATTCCCTGGAAATTGGCGTAGGACTGGCAGTCTTTAGGGTATGAATTCGAAATCACCACTTGGCCCGTGATGCTGCGGTGCTGGACGAAAAGAAAAAAGGCCAAGAGGGCGAAGAAAAGGATGCCCACCATCAACCAATCGAAGGATTCATGGTTCATGAAAATATACTCATAGGAATTCCACATTCCCATCGGATTTCCCTTTCATGTTTTTCAGGCGATCCGCGAGCTCCTTGACGGACGCATCATTGTTTGGGGGGTTGGAAGGAGGGGTGGATGCGTTGGAAACTCCTGGACGAGAACGCTTGCGAACGGTGTTGATGGCATCCATGGGGCCTTCGGCCATCTTCCCAATGAAATGGCAGGAGAGGCATTCTTTTCCCGCGGCGACCTCGCGGAAGGCCATGCCCCCGCACTGGGGGCAATAGGTGAAGAGCATGCTATTCCTCCGCCCCCGGAAACATCTCCTGCTTGGTTTCATGGGAGAGTTTGGCCTCTTCTTTTTCCACGAGCCGGCGCATGAGATGGAGTTCCTTATCCTTATTCTGGAGACGCTGGAGGCAATAATAGTAGGCGTTGATGATTGCGTCGAAATCAAGGCGGCGTTTGAAACCCAAGCGGGCAATCTCCTCGAAATAGAGATTGGTCAACCGAACCGCCACCTCTTCCGCGGACAATGCGGATGAGGAAAAACCATCCCCTTTTTTTGTTTTTGGAATAAGGCGTTCTTCTTGTTCTAAAGTATTCACATCCTGCTTGAGATGCGAGACCTCACGCATAATGTCTTGGAGGGAGGACGCGACCTTCTGGTTGACACGCGGGCGCTTTGAGATTTTCTTTTGCGCGGCCACGCGGGGGGCAACCGTTTTGCGTGTTTTGGTACGCTTTCGCTTTTGGGGTGCGGGGCTCTTTCCCTCAAGAACGGGTTTGGTTTTAGCCCACGCCTTAGTCGCCTCCTCAAATGATTTCCCTTTTTGTATTTGCTGCCGGACGAAGAGGTTGTACATGGAGAGCTCGCGCGATGGGCGTTTTCCCTGGAGCTTCTTCAAGTCCGAATGGAGCTTGGCCAACTCATCCTGGATGGCCTTATTCTGGTTGGATAACCGTTTGGTGGATTTGGCCAGGGACTTTGAAAGGCCTTTCCTGACCCCCTTCATTTCCTTGGTGGCATTGCGGCGGGACGCGGTGACATTCTCCCCCACGCTCCTCAATTGCTTCCGGATCTGTTTTCCCGCGGGCCGCGGGGCCTTTTTCTTGGTTCGTTTTTTTGTGGCCATAACAACCCCCTCACGCGAAATTAGGGCCTCCCACACTTTTAAATGAACCCCTCGCGGGCGCAACGCATAAAGGGGAAAGATGGGTAGAAGCAGGATGGAACCAGCCTGCATGGTCTGCGGAACCGCGATGTTCGCCCACCAATGCAAACACATCTGCCCCAATTGCGGGGGCAAAATGGACTGCTCGGACTTGTTCTGACGGCCTGGAAAAGGAAAAATCAGGACAAATGGGCGCTACATTAAAAACCCAAAACGGGTCGTGGGAATATGCCTCCTCGACGTAGAAAAAGATTCTCTAGACGGCGTATCTCGGGACCGCGTAATATCAGAGATCCCCCGGGGCAAGGGTTTTTATTTCCTGAAATGAGAACCACCCCCACTCCTACTCCAACGGGTAAAAAGAGTCCACCGCGACGCCCGTATGAAGGGTTGGATGGGATTCCACGGCTTCCACAGCATAGAAGGGGTTATACGGCGCAGCAGGCCGCCGTCGATCCCCATCGGTATGTTACGCGCGAAGCCACCCAGAATCTTCGCACGACACCCAAGAAGCGGAAAGAAACTCCGGGAATGAAACTTCCTCCACGAGATATTGATTCGCTCCAACATAGTTTGCGCACCGTTCGCCGGTTGATGGAAGAACGGGAGAAAGAAATCAGGAGAGAAAAATTTGGCCCGACACCAGTGTATATCCATACGAAAAAAGATCCTATTTACCAACGATTGGCGGCGAAAGAAAAAACCATTTTCGATACGCTCATGGATATGCGAATGAGCCGGAATGTGCCACCCCCAAAAAGAGAAATTGAGCCAATCGCGGGCCTAGTGAAGAGAACACGTGATTCCTTTTTGCGGTATAAAAAATCCTGGCCCGAAATGAAGGATACCGAAAGGATTGTCGCGGTAGAGCGGGCCCAAAAGCGGATTAACCAACTGTATCAAAGCACCCCCACTCTTGTTCCGGGCGAATCAAAATCACGAAAATTGAAAATGAAAGAATTCCCCGATGCACGGATACGTTATATGCAAGGGCTGCTACGCGAATTCCGGAATGAAACGGAGGCGGCTGAAAATCGGTTGAAATTGTCTAAACAATTAAATCGACCGGTCAGCGAATGGGTCCAATTAGAAAAAAAGTTGATTGAATGGGAGAAGCAACAAAGTGTCGTGGTTGGCATCCTTTCTGCTTGGAAGCATGGGGGAGCGGTTCCTACTTTGATTCCTGAAGTCTATACCCCCCCTGAACTCAAGACAGCGCTGATAGGGGATGGGAGTGTGATGCCGGTGACGACCTATAGATCCTTATTGAAGGAACGGGCACGGCGGAAGGCATATCGAAAGAGGAAGGGGACCACCAGTCGGGGAAGGGACAAAAAAGAAAGAAGAAAAGCGAAGCGGAAGGAATTAGAGAGGCAATTGGCTCTTATTCGGTTAAGAGGGGGTAAGCCGCCCGAATGGTATAGCGGGAGAGGATCGGTGTTCTCACCCGCAGAAAGAAGAAGAGTTTCCACAAAGATTAGTGAGAGGAGAAGGGGTGAAGGAGTAAGGGCCTATGACACTCCCATCGGACCCCAACGGCCCAGAGAGGCTCGAGCAACCCAAACGATTCCAGAGAGGAAAGGACCACGCATTCCATTGCTGCCACCCATCCCTGTTGGAAGGAAAGGAAATCCGTCGGTCCCTTTTCCTGGGGGATCAGTAGTAGAAGGGCTTCGGAACAGGCCAACACCTGGATTCCCGCCCGGCCGAGCGGTGAGGGAGTTGGTTTTAGCTGAACATATTGCCAACCGTGATGCCACACATATCGCTAAATTAATCCAAGAGCGGGATCAAATCCAACGTGAACTCGAATCGACCATGGGGGAGATGAGCGAATTAGCCCAAAGACGAAGAATTGCAAGGGCGATCGAACGGGCACGACGCAAACGATTCGAAAAAAGAAAAAGAGAGAATACAGCGCAGGAAGCCTTCAGAGAAGCTAGGAGAAGAGAAGATGTAAATAGAGGAAGCAACAACGGCCCGCGGCGATTGCTCCCTAAAAATCCGAATTATCCAACCGAGGTCGCCGAGCCCGCGCGGCCGGAGAAGAAAAAACCGTGGTACCGGCGCGTCGCGAATTTTTTGGGGTGGATTAACGAGAAATGATCATCTCCTTTGGAAAGGATTGAAACCGGACGCGAGCAGGTTCCGGATGGGCGTGAATAAGGGTTGGGGGAGGTTTTCCCACGCGCACCAGCGCCACTCCGTGATGTTGGCTCATTTCATCACCGCTTCGGGGAAGTTGACGGTGATGCGCTTGGACCTTCCTCGACCGGAGGTATCCGTGTGAGTGGTGATGGCCTTCTTCTTCTCCAATTCCACGAGGATCTCACGCACGCGGCGATCGCTCAACCCAATGCCTTGGGAGGCGAGACGCACGTAAAGATCATTGGAGGGGACGTGACGCCCGCCCAGGGCGAAGAGGGATTTCAACACGTGCTTATGGGAATCCGTGAGAAAGGGAATGGCTTTCTGCACGGCACTCGTTTCGGTATCCTCAAAAGCGGCGCGCACGTGTCCCTCATCGATGACACAAGCATTGGCGCGCTCGGCCCGGCGCGCGGCCTTGCGCAATGTTTCGATGGCCACGCGGCAATCCCCACCCCGTTTGGCGGCGTGGGCGGCAATCAGACCGGCCATTTCGATAGGTAATGCTCCAGGGACAAGCGCTTTTTCGGCGCGCTCGCGGAGGATATCCTTCAATTGGATGGGGGAGTAGGGGGCGAATTCTATTTTTTCATGAGCAAACGAACTCCGCACCCGGGCATCGAGGCGCGCGGGGATGGAGGGATCATTGGAAATAAGGATTATGGGGATGCCGGGGATATTATGCTCGGGGATGCGGAGGAGATCATACAACAGTTCGTTCCCATCATTCGCCAATAGTTGATCAAACTCATCAAAGACCAATACGGGGATGAAGGGGGCAAATTTCAATCCCTCCAGAACCTTGGCATGCAACTCATTCGTGCTCATCCCCCGCGCGGGGACCGGACGCTCGACCTGGCGGGTGAGCTCGGCGAGAACAGCCTGACGGGAGTTGTAGCCGAAGCAATTGAAATAGATGGGCTTCACCCGGGAAGAGAATTCCTTGAGCTGGCCCATGACGAACGACAGGGTAACCGTTTTCCCGGTGCCGGGAGGACCCCAGACGAAAACATGGGCGGCTTTGCCCCCATCGGCCAATGGTTTGAGGGCGAAAACGAGGGCATTGACCTGCGTCTCCCGGTGGGGAAGAGCATCGGGGAGGTGCTGGGGGTCTAAAACGTGTTCATCCTTGAAGATGAGGTTCTCGCGCGACGCGCGGGCAAACACATTCTCGCGGGCCATATCCAAGAAGTGGCGCCATTGGTTATAATACACTCGTTTTTCACGGCGGTTGGGAGGGTGGGGGGAGAAGATGGCCGAATGGTGGGGGTTTTCTCGGCGGTCCACCCCCCTTCTTTTTGTTTAAATAGCGCCCCGCCGCAGACCCTGCAATCCCCATTGGAGGTTGATATGATGACCCTTGAAACCTGGATGCACCACCGCAAAAAAAGGCTGTTGACCGAGAAGAAGGAGGCGCTCTTCCAAGCGATGCGGAGCACCCCCGATTTTCATCGGAAACGGGCCGCGCTCTATGAAACGCTCACCCGCCTTGAACATTATAGGAGAGAGGAGCGGATGACGCCCCATGCCCTCGCCTCATTGGGCATTCCCTTCGCTATCTGAAATACTTTCCCCAACGGCTGGCTCACCCCCTTTTTGGGGGAGGAAAACCTCCCCCAAAAATTTTCCCTATCCTTTTAGGCTTACCGTGGCCCCCTCCCCGCATGGGCCGCGGGTTCATCTCCTTCCTCTTCCTCGTGCTGCTCCTCCCCCTCATGGTGGTGCAGACCACTCTGGCGCCACGCCCCACGCTTCCTTCGGGGAGCGAGGCCCTCTCATTGCTTACCGCCCGAACGGAACTGGAGAACACCACCCAGGCGATCATCCGGTTTCATTTACATGACGGGTTGCGGCACCAAATACCACCCCCGACGATCAGGACGCGGATTAATAGTGAACTATTCGCCTACTATCAACGCGCCTCCCTAAATGCACGGGCGCCCATGCAAATAGAATTCGGGTTTATGGCGTGGGACACGACGCACACGCTTGCTTTGCTCGACCGGAACCATATGCTTCCCTTGAGTGTGGAGGAAATAGACGCGCGGTCGCACGTGTTCGTACTGCCGCTCTCCGCGGATGAATGGTATGGAGAATACGCCTACACGGGAGGCCTGTTGGGGGGAGAAGCGGTCACTGGAAAAGTGAGAGGGGTGCGAAGCGCGACCCTTTTTGCATTGCCCCCAGGAAGCCGGGTGTGCAGCACTAGTTTTTTGGAAAACATCCCGTGCGGGGGGACATAAGATGCACGCCCTCGAATTCATTCTGGTGTGGACGGCCCTGCTGGCGGTACTCGGAATAATGGGGGGATCCCTTTCCACGCATGCGGAAGCAGGGGAACTAGCCCAAACAAAAATAAGTATTCAGGCGCAGGCATTGCGCTGCAGCACCTTATTGGATTCGCACACCGCCTCCTTCCTCCGAACACCCATGACGGGATGCACGCGGTTCCCATTTGCGCAGAGGGAATCCCTGGCTTGGTCAGCCTACCTGGGAGGGGATGCCAATCATTACGAATGAAAAAGGGATGATGACCACCCTCGAGGCCCTCACGGTGTTCGTGGTGTGGATGATAATATTAGTTCAGGTGTGGAGTGCGAGCGGGGAAGGGGTGAGTGGGTTTACTCAAGAATGGAAAGTCATGCGGGCGCGAGCGGCCACGCAGGCGCTGGGAGACTATTTGGTGCTCCAATCCCACCCTAACCCATGGAGGGGGTGCGCGCACTATTCATTGGCCGAGAAACGCGTGCGCGTGAATGAGATAAACGAGTCCTGTTTGAGACGACTGACAGGGGAAAATCCTCCTCCGGAAACCATTTACGTGGGGGTGTTGGATAATGGGATTAGGAAGACGTATTTCGAGCGACCGGTGAATGTGGGAGAAACGTGTTGGGGAGTGAGGCGGGGCATTATCGTCCATGAGACGGGAGAGTTTGGGGTGCTGGAAGTGACTAGTTGTGCGTAAAGGATTCCTCCTCTGGATGGAATTAGGATTGATGCTCCTGCTCCTGGCAGGATGGTATGGGGGGACGCTAAACCTTCCCTCTTCCCCTCGTATTGAGGCAGGGGAAACGGCCTGCCACGATCTAATACGCGTTTGGAGCGGGGGAAATGAAATAGGGCTTCGCGACGCCCAGATCCTGTTTCCTGGAAAAACGGTTCATATTTTTTCCTGGGACAAACCAAATCAATCATTCACCATTGCCTGCGAGGGAACCCGCTTCAATAGGGGGGAGTGGGAAGAGCTACATATTTTCATCGAATGAGAATGCCATCCACCTCGCGGAAGAAGAGGATGTCATCCCCTGGAGCAATAGAAAGATTTCCTTGAAGGGGGAGGGGGGAAGTAATGTGCCAGTGCTTGGGTTGGGAAAGATGGGGGGAGTGGAGGAGAAAATCCATTCCAGTGGCCTCGAATTGAATCTCCAATCCCTCAAAAGGGGGAACCCTGAAAAGGAATTGGGAACCCGGAGAGGCAAATGACAACGCGTCCAATTGTTCCTGCAGGGATTGGGTGCGAGCGGAGAGGTCGCGGGATTGCACCATTAGGGTGTGCGCGTCCACATTCACTAAGACGATGGGGAGGAACACCGCTAATGCGCCGGCCATGGCCGCCCAGAGGAGGAGGGCCTCCAGGGATATTTGGGCGGGGGAACCAAACCGTTCATTTGATCTTGTCGATCTGCTTGAAGATGTCATTCGTCTTATCCTCCAGTTTCTTCACGCCCGTGGCGCTGGAGGACTGGAGTTGAGTCACGAGGAGGAGGACCACGGCCACCACCGCGGCCATCACGATGATGAGCTCGATGGAGACTTGAGCGCGTTGCTGGGAAAAAAAGGAGGGTTGGGGAGGTTGAAGGGGGAAAGCCATGCCGGATAGATCCAGCAAAAAAGGTTTAAATCTAGGGAAAATTTTTGGGAATCCTGGGAAAAAGATTCTTTGGGAAAAGGGCATGAATGGGCGGACTCAGGAGATATTGTCGAGAGGGGGGAGGGGATTTAAAGAATCCTTATAATGGAAACGCCCCCTCGTGATGGTATGAATACCCGGGAATTGACGGATCTCCTTATCTCCTGGATCACCCTTTCGGCGGCCTTTGCCCTGGTTTTCTCGAATGGGGGGTTTGGGTTGACGGGTTTCCTGCCCGCGCTCGCCATCTCATCCATCGCCGTGGGAACGGGGTTCCTGGTCCATGAACTGTCGCACAAGTATGTGGCCATCCACTTTGGGGCTAAAGCGGAGTTTCGGGCCTGGAACTTGGGGTTGGCATTTGCCTTGCTGGTGGCTTTGCTCGCGCGGTTCATATTCGCTGCGCCGGGAGCGGTATATATCTATGGAAAAAACCTCACCCTGAAGGAGAATGGCCTCATTTCCCTTGCCGGGCCGGCGGCAAACATCGTCATAGGGGTCATCGCTATTGGAATCGCCGTCGCCTATACGGGGAGCCAAATAGGGAGCGTGGCGGGATTCGTGGGGACGATCAACTTCTACCTGGCGATGTTCAACATGCTGCCCATATTCATATTGGATGGGGCGAAAGTATTCGCCTGGAGCAAGCTAGTGTGGGCGGCCGTATTTATCCCGCTGGTGATATTTCTATTCTTCTGAGGGTTTTCCATTTTTAGAGGAGGAAAGGGAAAAGCATTAATTAGGGAAGACCTTGGTGAGAGCACGATGCCAAAGGTTATCCCGGAAGACTTCTCGGTGGATATGCGAACCATCCTCGCCAAAGAACGCACCATCCTCTCCCACCAGCGCCTCCAGATCAACCTCATTGGGATAGGATTAGGATTGTTCGCCACGGGATTCACGCTCCTGCGGCTCGTTCCCACCGAAACCTTTTCATTCCGCATCATCGAGGCCGTATTCATATTTGGAGGGGGAATACTATGCACCCTGTCAGTCATGCAATACTATCACCTCAACAAACAGCTCAAAGAGTCCGAGGCTATCGAAGAATACCTGGCGCGGGAATTCAGGGTGGAACACATGGAGATGCCAGCGTACATCCATAAGCATCCGGCTCGAACCAAATCCATCGGGAAAACATTCTGGGATGCATTCATGCGCTGAAAAGACATGCATGCCCGCCTATTTTATTTAAATTTTTCCTAAAAAGATCGTTTTTTTGATGAAACTTCATCGTAAACGGTGTTTACGATGCCCGCAAAACACCGTTTTGCTTGGTTTCCTAAAAAGTTTCTTTTGATGAAACTTCATCGTAAACACCTTTTTTCGCCAACGCTTTTTCCATCGGAAAAAGGGTTGTTACGATGCCCGCAAAACACCGTTTTGCTTGGTTTCCTAAAAAGTTTCTTTTGATCCACTTTTTTTCTAAAAAGTTAATCTCTAGAAAAACTTGGATTACCCCACATAGTTTGGCTTGAAACCGGTGGGGGAGCGGGCTTTGCGGTACTCCGCGTAGGCTTCCTGGGCTTCCGGCGCCACGGAGGAGGTGGTCTTGGCTAGGATGTCTTCGAAATGCCCTTTGGTCACAATGGGTTTGTCGGAGGACGCGCGGGCGTCAAATAGCTTAATCACGTTTTCTTTCAGGGAATAAAGGTGGGATTTAGATAGGTCTTTGACGTGGAATTTTTCCAAAAGGGAATCATGGAGGGAATCCGAGGACAAATCCTCCACGGCCTTCTCGACATGCGCAACGAGTTCAGGAAGAGTGAGCTTCTCCTGTTCGGCTGACTCAAGATAAGCCAGAATGGCATCCCGGATGTACCAGCGACGCATCTCCTCTTGCATGGCGAGCAGAGCGGCTTCCCGGATTAATCCCGAGAGGTCGGCTCCCGAAAAGCCGGGGGTGCGCTTGGCAAGTTCGGAAGCGGAAACATTCTTGGCCACCGGGACCCCGCGTAGGTGGACTTGGAGGATGGATTCGCGCGCGCGCTCATCGGGAAGCTTGACCTCGATGATCTTGTCGATGCGGCCTGGCCGTAATAGACCTGGGTCAATGAGGTCGGGGCGGTTGGTGGCCGCGATGAAAATGACATCCTTCAATGATTCAGCACCATCTAATTCCGTCAGGAGCTGATTGACCATGCGCTCCCCCACTCCGGAATCGCCGCCCATGCCCCGAATGGAAGCGATGGCATCAATCTCGTCAAAGAACACGATGACCGGGGCCACCTGGCGGGCTTTCTTGAAGACTTGTCGGATGCCTTTCTCACTTTCGCCAATCCATTTAGATATGAGCTCAGGCCCCTTGATAGAAATGAAATTGGCCTGGGACTCGGTGGCAATAGCCTTTGCCAATAAGGTTTTACCGGTGCCGGGAGGGCCATATAAGAGAACGCCCCGCGGGGGACGGATGCCCATTTGAGTAAACGCACTGGGCTTTTTGAGAGGCCACTCGATGGCCTGCTGTAGCTCTTTCTTCACATCCTGCAGGGAGCCGATGTCCTCCCATTTGACATTGGGAATTTCAACCATCACCTCGCGCAGCGCGGAAGGTTGGATCTCGCGCAAAGCATCCTCGAAATCCGCCTTAATCACCTGCATGCGCTCAAGCACCTCTTCTGGGATGGTTTCCTCCTGCAGATTGAAATCAGGAAGGTAGCGGCGTAACGCCTTCATAGCGGCCTCCTTGGCCAAAGCCGTCAAGTCCGCGCCCACAAAACCATAAGTGATGTTGGCGAAATGATCCAAATCCACGTCCTTCGCCAAGGGCATTCCGCGCGTATGGATCTGGAGAATTTCTTTTCGCCCTTCCTTATCAGGAACGCCTATTTCTATTTCCCGATCAAAACGACCAGGGCGACGCAGGGCTTCGTCGATGGAGTTAACGCGGTTCGTCGCGGCGATAATAATGACATTGCCGCGCGCTTCCATCCCATCCATGAGCGAAAGAAGCTGCGCCACTACGCGACGCTCCACTTCTCCCACAACCTCTTCCCGCTTGGGGGCAATGGCATCAATCTCATCAATGAAAATAATGGAGGGAGCATTCTCATCGGCTTCCTTGAAGTACTGACGCACGCGCTCCTCCGCCTCCCCGACGAATTTACTCATAATCGAAGGCGCCGAAACCGAAATGAAATGCGCTTGCGTCTCATTGGCTACGGCCTTGGCGAGCAAGGTTTTTCCTGTGCCGGGTGGGCCGTGCAATAACACCCCTTTCGGAGGTTCGATACCCAGTTTGCGGAATAATTCTGGGTGGCGCATGGGGAGCTCAATCATCTCGCGGACTTTGTGAACTTGGTTGCCTAATCCCCCCACATCCTCGTAGGCCACCCGAGGAACGCCCTCTATTTCCCCCTTCACGGGCTCGTCCTTGAGGATGAATTGGGTGTAATCGGTAATTTTCACTATGCCACGGGGGTTGGTTTCTACGACGCGGTAAATGAAGCCAGAGCCGAAGACGGTGATCCACACATTATCCCCTCGTGAAAGGGGGCGGCCAATGAAGGTCTTCTTGAGGATGCGCTCGTACCCGGAAGCGATGATATGCACATCCTGAGTGGGGGCCAACACTACTTTTTGGGCTTCCTTGAATTGAGCGGGGCGGACGGAGACCTTTTCCCCCAGGTTCACCCCCGCATTATAGCGAATGAGATTATCCATGCGGATAATATCTTTTCCCTCGTCCTCGGTGCGGGCCGGCCAGACGATCGCCGCGGTCTTCTTGGAACCCTCGATCTCCACGATATCCCCGGAAGTGATAGCGAGGAGTTGTTTGGATTTGCGGTCTAGCGTGACGATGTTCCGCCCTACGTGAGTGGGAGAAGGTTCCTGCACCTTCAATACGATGGGTCGGCGTTCAGTGGCATTGGGTGCCTGAGGAGCGGGAGGGACAGCCATGACGTATTATTCTTATGAGAATAGCGAATATAAACCCTTCAATTTTCAACGGGACGCATGCTTAAAAGTCCATTGGGGAGGGTGCGAATGATGTCATCCAGGGGAGGAAGAATACCATCCCATTTTTTCCTGAGAAACGCAAGATAAGATTTAGCGACCTCGGATTTTGATTTCTCACCGGGAAGGATTTCCATAATATGATGCGCATGAGTTTGGACGGCGGTCAGGGGACCCCCCATCATGCGCGGACCATGAGAGGAGGGATGAACGCCCATGCCCATCCGGAGGAGAGGGGTATGCCAGTGGCGCTGGCCATAGATCATGAATGCCCCCTTCCCCAGGCTTTCCCCCGCAGGGGCTTTTTTGCTCACCTGCTCGGGGTAAACGGAATATACTTTTACGGAGAAAAGGCCTTTTTTCCAGATACTGGAATAGAGACCGGCGAACGATGCAGCCTCGCGGATATCTCCTTCCTGGGCGCGCAAGCGGCCTTCTTTCAACAGACAGTGAGGCGCGCCATGCGTGTCAGCATGGAAATAAAGATCCTTTTCCTCCATGTGGCGCTTAACCAATACCTCATTGGAATGCGCATCCCTCCCGCCGACGATAAGGAGGCCATTCGAGGTGAGACACCAGTGGAACTTCTCATACCAATCCACCTTGCGCCGGATGAGGGGTTTGGGTTTTTGTTCGACCACGGATTTTTTATCCAACAGCGCCCGCTTCTCCTCGACAAGACGTAATCCTTCCCGGGCGCCCGCGATCTTCTGTTTGAGACGTTTGGCTTTCTCGAAGAACGCAGTGGCATTGGCTTGCGCGGACTTGGAAGCGTCCAAAACGATCTTCATACATCCTCTGGAGGGAGAGGGGATTTTTTAGGTTGCTTGCGTGAAGGTGAAGCCGAGCGGGAATGGGAAAGAGTTTTTGGGGGGGCTGAGGGTGGGGGAAATGAGGGGTTTGGGGGGGAAGGGGAAGAGGGACTTGTTTTAGGTGCGGCAGCACTAGCGAGGGCGATAGCCGCTTGCTTGCGTTTCCATTCATCCTTGGAAGGGCAATCCATGTTGAGACAAATTTCGAGCTTGAAACGAGAGCCCGTGAGAAGGATCATGGGGGCATGGCAATGCGTACATTCCTTCTTCAGGGAGGAAAGGTTCCCTTTCTGGGGAAGAGGATAGGTCTGCGTGCAATTGGGATAGTTGGAGCAGCCGAGGAAACGTTTGCCCGTGGCGCCCGCCCGACGAATGACCAGGTTTCCCTGATCGCGGGGGCAAATGGCCAACACATCCTGGTGGATGAACGCCTTTTTCAGTTCGACGGCGATATCCATCTTGTGCTGGAGGAGTTGAGCGAGCACATCCTTCAACATCTTTCTGGAATCGTCCACCACTAGCTCCTTTTTCTTCTGCCCATCCGCGACCTGGTCCATTTCTTTCTCCAAGTCGGCCGTCATTTTGGGTTGAGTGACGATCTCGCAATGCCGCTCAAGAGAATCGATGACCGCGAACGCTATCTGATTGGGTTCCACGCTCTTGAGGCCGGAGATGTATTTTCGGGAGTAGAGTTTTTGGATCACGGAATGACGCGTGGATTTCGTTCCGAGTCCTTGGTCCTCCATTATCTTCAACAAACCGGATTGGGAGTAGCGGGTGGGGGGAACGGTTTCTTTCTTGAGGAAATCTATTTTTTTGATGGCCACCACATCGCCCGATTTGAGAGAAGGGAGAATGACTTCCTTGAGCACTGAATAAGGATAGACGGCTTTCCACCCTGGAGAAAGAATAGTCTGCCCATTGGCGATGAAAGGTTCGTCCAGGATGGATAGTTCCACATTCATGTTTTCGGTGTGCGCGGCCTCCAGGAACGTGGCTAGGAAACGCCGGGCGATGAGATCGAAGACCTTCCATTCCTTCTCACTCAACCGGTGGTGGGGAGGAATCTTAGTGGGGTGGATGGGGGGGTGGTCCTTGGATTCCTTGGCGCCCCCGGAAGGGGATAATGGTTTCTGGAGAATCTGGTCCACAAAAGGGATGTAGGCGGGATGCGCTTTCAATTCACCTAAGAGCTCGTGCAAATCTAAAGTATTGGGATACACTGTGTTGTCGGTGCGGGGATAGGAGATGTAGCCCTGCATGTAGAGACTTTCCGCGATGTTCATGGCTTGGCCCGCGCTCAAACCTAATACAGTGGCGGAGCGGAGGAACTGGGTGGTGTTAAAGGGCAATGGTTTGGCGATCGTGCGCTGGCGCTTGGTGACTTTCTTTACTACCCCCTGATGGGTGTTGAGGAGCTTATCATGGATGGATTTGGCTTTCTCTTCCTCCCAGAACTTGCCTCTGGCATGGGTCGCATCGAAGGAAATGTTGTCCTTCTCGGCATGGGCGATGAGCTCCCAAAAGGGTTTGATTTGGAAGGCCTGGCGTTCCTTCTCGCGGTTCACGATGATGGCGAGCACGGGGGTTTGCACGCGCCCCACGGAGATGAACTCTTTGCCCACGCGATTGGCCATGAGGGAAACAAAACGGGTTAGTACGGCGCCCCACACTAAATCTATTTCCCTCCGGGAATCGGCGGAATCGGATAAGTGATAATCCACGGGGGACAACGTAGAGAAACTTTTTTGTAATTCCTTAGGGGTCATGGCGGAAAAATAGGCGCGTTCCACCTTCACGTGAGGGTTGGTCTCCTGGAGGATGCGGAGAGCCTCCACTCCAATGCTTTCCCCTTCGCGGTCCGCATCCGTGGCAATGATAACGAGCGTGGCCTTCTTTCCCATTTCCCTCAAGAGAGATGCGATGGCCGGATCAGATGGGAGGTAGTCGATGGGGGCCTGTACGAGGGTTTGAAGATCGGTGCCCTTCCAATATGAAAAACGTGGGGGAAAATTCACCTCAACGACATGGCCACGGAGAGGGAGAACCATGTGTTCCTTCCCCTGACGGGTGAAAGAAAACGATTTTGCATGGCCGCGCTGGTTCATCTTAATCGGGGAATCTGAAAGAACCTGAGCGATGCGCTCGCCCGCGATGGACTTCTCGGCGATGATGAGAATCATAGGGGAAACAAGGGAGGAATCGGTTTAATAGGGGGGAGGGGAAAACTTGAAAAACACAAAAATGGGGAACATTGAGAGATAATGGAAATGGGTAATGGTTTCAGAACCGCTTCTGGAAAGGCAGTGCCGGGAGGGAGTGGAGTTTTTTTTCCACCACCACGGGGAGGGAATGGAGTTCCTTAATCCCATCCACGTAACCCAATTCATCCAGGAAGCGCTTGGTGTGATTCATATCGGGGCATACCGCTTTCACCATGAAGGCATGCTCGCCCAAGAGCTCATGGAATTCGAGGATGGGTTCGAGGTCAGTGAGGCGTTTAACTATTTGTTTGTTCTTGCCTGGATCAGTCTTGAGGAGAATGAAGATGGGTTTACCGAAACCCAACGCATCTAGGTTGAGATCGGCTTTCACGGATTGAATAATCCCCTGGCGGCGTAAACGCTCGAAACGCTTCTTGATGGCCACATCCGTGAGCTTGGTCTCCCGCGCCAGCTGGGAGAACGAGGCGCGCCCATCATCGAGGAGTCGTTGAAGGATGAGGATGTCCACTTTGTCCAGGTCGCGCATGCTCCATAAAGGGGAGTGGGCTATTAAAATGGTTCGGAATTCGAACCCCTTTTGAGAGGTGAGTAAAACGGGCTGGGAGGGCCTAAAAAAGGAGTTGTGGGGGGTATTATCCTATGATTGGGAATGAACTAACCGGGATGGTGCCCCCATCGGAACCGGATTTCGAACGTCTGGGCCGAGCGCTGACGAACGCGATTCGGAAAATAGTTCCAGCGGGAGAAAAGGTGGGGATTGCCTTCTCGGGGGGATTGGATTCGGGGGTGCTGGCTTGGGTTGCTCGGGAGGGGGGGATGGATATTCAGTTGATTGTATGCGGGACCGCGGGATCGCATGATGTTTCAAATGCAATAGCGTACGCAAAGGATTGGGGTTTATCTGTGTCGGTGGAAACGCTTACTGGAGAAACGATACGGAATGATCGCGAACAAGTTAAACGTATATTGCAAACGGAAGATCGCCTGCAAACCATGTTGGGGGGAATTAATCTGGCTATGGCCCGCCGGGCCCATGCCGAAGGGTTGACTCACGTGATTGTTGGAACGGGAGCGGATGCTATTTTTGCTGGATTTTTCATTTTCCAAAAATACAGGGACGATGACAGAGGATGCGAGCAGGTTCGCGCTGAAAAAATGGAGACATTGCAAGGTTTGGATATCCCGCGGGAAAACGCCTGCGCGAGGGAATACCAAATTAACCTGCATGCACCTTACATGGATCCCATTTTCATGGAGGAAGCCCTGAAAATCAGTGCCATCCGGAATCTGCAGGGGAAATACGGGCCGCTGCGGAAAGGCGTGTTGCGCGAACTAGCGGAAAGGATGAGGGTTCCCGAAGCGATCGTACGGGCACCCAAGAAAGCCATGCAGTATGGGAGCGGTGTTTCTAAAATAGTGGGAGGGCTCTGATTAGATAGTGCCCATCACATCTACTTCCACATATTTGGGTTTGGGAGGGGGCAACGCATCCACTCCTAACGCATCGGCGACGAGCAAATCGCATTCCGCCGGATTTGCCGCATTTACGGTTGACTCGATTACTTTTCTGATAACGAAGGGTTGCTTCAATGTCAGCGTGATATCCCCCACCGTGCGGGTGCAGGTGAGAAGGGCATAGGAACGCTTGTTGCTCAGGACTTTTCCGCAATTAATCCCGCAACCAGGCTCATAAACGATCTCGATATCCCCACTTTCATCAAGATCGGCCGTGCACGACAACCCGAAATTGTTTGTCATGTAGTTAGAGGTCACGGTCCAATAGGATTGGACGGCTCTCGCAAAGTCGACATTGCTCAGGTCGGGACAACTGATGCCATTAGAATTATCGTTTTTCATTTTATCGTAAATGGCATCCGCCGCGAAATTCTGGAAGGCATTACGGGCGAGGAAATGATCCTTGGCGAGGAGTTGTTCGGCGAGAAAAACCGTGTCCCGAGTGTGATCCAGGCGGGACTGGGAGGTATTGGAATAGATGAGGCTGATCAACAAAAGCACCCCCATGAGGGCGATGAATGCTGAAAAGAATCCCCTGTTCATGGAGCCACCACGCACCGGGTCATCGAATCCCATGAGCTGGAATCAGAAGGATTGAGGAGATTGGTCGTCACGATCGGGCGGAAGGCCACGTCACAGGCGTATTCGGCATTTGGGGGAATGGTTGGGTTGGGGGTGGGGTCGCCATAGAACCAGGCGATGGCCGCATCACGGGCCTCCAATTCGAGGGAGACGGATAATTTGGAGGGGAGAGGATTAAGGGAAGTGGAGATAATCACGAGGAGCAGGATTACCAAGAGTGCGGCGAACACCATGTCGATTGTGAAGATGAATCCTTTTCGCATGTTATCGCTTCCACACCGTAATCCGCACCCTATTCAAATCGACCCCGCATAACCCATCCATGCATTTTCGCAGACCAATGGGATCGGGATGGGCATCAAATAGGAGCATTTTCCGCTCGATCGAAAAAAATGGTTGTCCGGGTGGGCGCGGGGCGAAAAGCATTTTGTGCTTATAACCTGGGGTGTCCAACCGGAATAAATAATCATTGAACAAATCCAGAACACTCAATCGGGCGCCCGCCGGACGGTCGACGAAGCAATTGAGCATGGGTGATAACTCGTAATCAGTGGCCCAGGCCGATGATTTCAATGGACCCACCACCCCTAAGTTTGAGATTGACCGGGTGGTATTGGGTCCGCAGCGGATATTTTCTGCCCACTGTTCGTCAGTAGAGAGAGTACAATTGGTAAACTTGAATTTCCTACTTTGCCCATCAAAGCACAAGGAGACGACTATTTCAGGATGTGAGGTCAAAGCGGCGGCAGCCAGGTTGGTCACCCGAACGAGCTCGGCGTACTCTTTTTCCTCTTGAGCCAGATAAACCTGTTTCTCGGCCTGGCCGAGAACCAAGCCCAGGGCGAGGGTGAACACAACAGCGGCGAGCACCACGTCGAGGGTCCAGAATTGTCCACGGGGATTAACCATTATCCATCACCTGATCGAAAAATCATATCCACAGTTAGTAAAATCCAGTTTGGCCCAACGTTGAAATTGCTCGGGCGCGATGAGATTCCGGTCGACATACACATCGTCCGCCAGCCCGGTTTGGGTGGAGGGGATGACAATCGACAAGCCATCCTGCTGGTCAGTCGCATTGGGATTGTCAAAGAATTGGAAATCGAAAAGGCAATCGTATCCGCCCGCTTGAGAAAGGCCCTTCACGGGGAGGGTGGGTATCGTGCCCGTGAATTTGGTGTATTGGTTGGTTTTCTGAGGGAGATTGATACCGCCTCCCAAGCCATAAGGGATATTGGAATGAAAATGCTGATGAGTATAGATGGTGAGCTCGGCCACGGCATCCAGGTTTTCGCGGGCCTGTTGGCGGATGCTGATCTCCAACTGGGATTTCTGAAACCCATCCACCACTCCCGTGAAAGCAAGGAGGGCGACGAGAACAATGATGAGGGAGAGGACCAAATCCAGCCCAGTCTGCCCGCGGGAATACATGAGGGGAGGAACAAAACCGCGCTTTTAATGCTTGCACCTCTATTCGATGATTGCCAGGGGGACACGGTGGCCCTGGTTATCATAGGCGCGGAAATCGGACAGGGAGTAGGGATGGCCCAGGATGAGATGGATCTTTCCAAAGCGTGCAAATATATTGCGGTCGGCCGAGGATGCGCGCATGTCGGGGGAAGGGTGGGAATGCACGATGCCTAAGACGAAGGGATCGTAGGGGGATAAATCCAATCGGATCTGGGAATGGGTCTTCCCAAATTCGGCAGGGAGGATCACGAGCTCGGAGATATGTCGCGGCCGTTGGGGAGAAGAGGCAACCAGGCAGATGAATTCATCCGGGTATACTTTCTTGGCGGCCATCATCAGATTGGCGAGGACGAGAGGGGAAATAGTATACGTCTCAGGCATAAAACCATATGATAGGGAGGAGTAACACCCACATCCCCAAGGAGGGAGGTTGGTGATAAAAATGAATCATCTGGCGCAGGGAAAAGGCCAGCACCCCCACGGCAATGGCGGCAAAACCACCGAAGACCAATAATCCCACCCATTGCAGAGCAGTCCAGAGTGAAGGAGGAATAGAGAAATGCGCAGGAATGAGCGGCCATATTCCCCATGCGAACACGAGAGCAGCAAGGATGAGGAAGAGCATGGATAGGATGTCGGGGGGAATGTCGAAGGACACCCAGGCCGCAGGATAGGAACGCACACGCCCTTCCAGGAGGACGAAGCCTAAGCTGAAGATGAGGTTGGCTGAAATGAGGGAGAGGGAACCCCGCTCGCCTAACCACAACGCGCCGGCCAACCCGGGACCTAAACCGGGGAGGAAACCCATGACCGTTCCCATGGTCGCGTGTGTTCCGCTTTCGCCTAAGGACTCTTTTCCAGTTGAAGGATTTTCATGCGGCCAACGATTACCAAAGAAGCCCGTGAACCAAGCGGGGAGCGCGAGAGGAATTGTCCATTCGTGCAGGGTCAACCAGCCCGCGAGCATGGCGACGCACCCTAATGATAAGTAGGCGAAACGGCCCATGGGAAAACGAACAACGGCTAAGAGGATGGCCGCGGCGAGGATGAATGGGAGATAAGCTTCGAGGGAGTAAAAATGATCTCGGTAAACCGCAAATAAACCCAAACCGATGGCGCCAAATCCCCATCCAATGAGCAATTCATGAGGAGGAAAAAAAGAAGAGGATTTGGTTATGGACACTAATCCCGCGGCCGCCAAACCAATGACAGCGTACCCTGGAAATAGGGGAAAGAGGACACTTCCCCAGATAAGCAAAGGGATGAGCGAAGGCAAACCCCCCCGGAAAAGGAATAAACCAATAATAACGAAAAGTAGGATTTCAAACCCGGGCACAGGCGCTCACCCTTTCCACGACGCATAACCGGCCGCGTAATGTCTGCTCGATTCGGGCTTGGATGCGACAATTATCCTTAGTGAAAAGAGAGGGGAATGGAGCGGGGTGGCGCCAGTAGCAGGTTACCTTACCCTGGTTGGAGGCATCGAAGACGAGAGCGGTTCCCGAGGAACGGATGTTGGAAAGGGTGGCATCGAAAATGACGCGGGAGGGAAGGGGAAGCGTGTGAATGGATTGAAGGTTTTCAAGCGAGCGGATGGAAGACTGGTCCTGGAAATGAAGTAAAAGGATCATGCCTAGGCCCAGGAGGATCCAGGGAAGAGGGGCATTCATGCGGGGGAAGGCCATGGAAAAGGATTAAAGGATAGGGAAAAAAAATGGGTTTTCCTCACCCCCTTGAATGGCGAAGTATGAGTTTTTTTACGAAACTTTTTGGAAAAAAATTGATCAAAACAACCTTTTTTGGAAAAAAAAGGGTAATCAAAAAAACGATCTTTTTTGGAAAAAAATATCTTTTGACCAAATATTTTTCATAGACCCGAATTAGCAAGTGATGGGAGTAGGTGTCGGTCCGGATTGGCCACAATAATAAGGAGAACCGTTTTCATTGACGAGGAAGAAAGAAACCGTTCCATAATTATTGGCGGGGTCGATGGCTTGGCATACTTTTGTGCACCCGCCTCCCCCGCGCAAAGCAACACCGGTATCGGATGTCATGGTGCCGCGGAGGGTGACATGCATGGTGAGGTCATTGCTAGGATCCAGGGTGGGTTGGATTTGGATGATGCGGAGAGGGAAATTATTTTGTTCGAGATAAGGGAGGAGGGCAATCTTCACATTGGCGGCGGCATGCGTAAATTGCTGGTTCTCCAGGAAAGGCAAGCCCACCCCCAACCCAACAAGAAGAACAAAGGCAATGATGAGAATGGTCTCCAAAGAGGCTTGGGCGGCGGGCCCGCGCATCATCTCACCACCACGTTCACGTCTGGGAAAGAACCCGATTGGGGATAAACAACATCGATGCGGAGCGTTTGGGAAAAGCCCCGCGAGCCGGATTGGACGATGAAAGGAGTTCTGGATTCGGCATTGCACAATAATTGGTTGAAACGATCGGGAAGAAGGATTTGGCGGGCGCACTCATAAGGGGTAACAGTGGCGGCGGAACAACCATGGACAAGCAAATTCTGCGGCCCTAATGACCCTGAAATATCCGACCCATCATAATTGAACACCGGGCGGTACAATTGTGTGGCGACGCTCAGGTAACCGGTAGAAGAATTGCCGGGGACGCAGATGAAGCGACTGTGCTTGGGGAGGAAGAGGGTGATGGTTTGGGAGGCATTGGCGTCCTGTTGCGCCCCGAGAGTGGCGAACAATTGATCGATACGCTCGAGGTCGGAAGTAAGTGAGCCCACTTTGGCCACATCCTCCATGGATTGCTGGAGACGCTCGCCCAGGGGGACAATAATGGTCATCACGATGATGAGGGCTAGGAGGAGAATGAGGACGAATTCGATGGAAGCCTGGCCCTTCTGCCGGGGGAGAAGATGGTTCACGGGAACCACCAGACCCAAGGAATATCCCCCAATAGGTTGAGGAGGAGATAGGCTAACAGCACCGCGGGAACAAAGGGAGCGGAGGCCTTGATGCGGATGTGGTTTTCCAACTCCCCTTTTTTGACCAAAGACTTCAATTGGGATAATTGGTCATCCGTCAATCCCGCGGCACTCAGGGGGTTGGCTAACACGAGTGAATGGACGGGGGGAATGAACCACTGCATGACCTCCGCGGGGGTTTTGGCCTTAATAAGCGTTGCAAGGGGAGGACGGGTTTTTCGGGCTGGCTTACCGTGTTCCACCACGATCAGCTCGCCCGGGATCTCCCCCTCATGAAGGGAAGTGATAGGGCGAATCTGCACCAGCACATGCTTTTTGGCGAAACCGAACCAGGAAATAAGTAATGATATTCCGGCGAGAGCGAGGAAAGAAAGGGCGAGCGTGGGAAAGAGGGCGGGATTGAGGAACAAAGAAAAGGCCCCTCCCACGGCTATGAGGTATTGAAGGGGTTTGGGGGAGAAAGAAAGGATGAGGAGGACGGGGAGTATTTCCCACGTGGCGGTGGGAAGGAAGTAGAGAACGAAGCCTGACCAAAGGATGATGTGGGAAGAACGGAGGAGAGCGGACAAGGATTGGTTGATCCATTCCTGACGAAGGGACTTGTCCTTCAACGCGAGGAGGGAGAGGAAAGCCGTGTAGGGGATGAACATGATGATGGAAAAAAGGAAGAGGGAAAACATGAAAATGGGCCAATCCGAAGGACGGAAGAGGGGGAGGCCTTCCCACACGAAAGAAATGCCGAAGAAAGAACCCAGGAGGAAGGGATTGTAAGGGTTGAGGGCGGCGAGACCGGTGAAGAGCTTCACATCCCCTCCCGCCCAGGCTCCAAGCTTCCAGAGGAGGTAGGCGGCGAGGAAGGTAAGCAGGATCACGGCTCCTGTGATGAGTAACTGATTCAGGTCACCGGTCTGGAAAAAGGAAGCCAGGGCAAATAGGATTCCAAGAAAGAGAAGGGAATAGGTAACCCCATCCGGGATGATGCGCTCCTTGAAATCGGTGTAGGTGCCGACGGCCAAGCCAATGAGGGACAAGAAAAAAGAAATGAGGGGAAACATAGGTTATCCCCCAAGGAAATTCAGTATGGCTTCCTGGCGCAACTGCTCGATGTTCTTCTCCGCGACCTGTGAAATGGCCGCCACTTGGAATGCGAGCAAGGCCGCGACGGTGGCCAAGAGAATGCCGAACGCCACCGTCAGCAAATACTCGAGTGCCACCTGGGCTTTTGCATCCATGGGAATCACGAAGCGATTACTCCCGGTTATTATCTTACATTATCTTACTACGTGCGTGGTGAAATCATTCAAATTATTCGACACGATGGTATTGGTTTGTCCGGATGTCGTGATGATAATCAACAGCACGATCGTGGCGATCAGCACCGCCCCGCCAATCAGCAGCAGGTACTCCAATGCCCCTTGTCCTCGGTTATCCATATTCTCCCTCCTTCATGAGATGTTAGACACGATGTCATTCGTCGTTGATCCCACTTGCGGGGACAACTGGTTAAGCACTTCTTTGGCGATGAGCGCGGCCGTGGTGGCCAGCAAAATGACGATGCCGGCGACGAGGACCAGTTCGATTGAAGCCTGGGCCTTTTGTTCGTTCCACATCATGCGCTCACCCCTAGGAATGCTCCGATCACCACGCGGGAGACGAAGAACACCATGTAAGCAACCAGTAGCAACAAGGGGGCGTATAAAAGGCTTTTGGATACTCGGCCGTCGCGCATCACCCCCACGATGACCGCGGTGGCGATGGCGAGGATGAAGATGTAGCCCTTCAAGGCGAGAACAATGAGGTCGCGCGCGTTTTGGATGGCCAGGAGACGGATGCCGGTTAACCCCCCTGCTTGAGAGGAGGTGGTGATGAGGAATTGGACAATAACGGAGACCAGGCCGAAGATGAAAGGAGCTACGATAATACCAGCCGTGACCATGAAGATGACCTGAAGAATGGTTTTGGTTTTCCGCTCCTGGGCGATGCGGTTCATCTCCCGCACATCCCCCGCAATGTCATCGAGGATGTCCGCTAGCGCCGCGCCCGCGCGGACCGTATCCACGATGATGGTGATGACCCGGCGAATGAGCTTGGACTCCACCACGCGCGACATGGAGAACATGGCATTCTCGAAATTCTCGCCTTCCTCGAGTTTACGCAATACCTTCTTCATCTCATCGGAGAGGGGACCATACTGGGAATTGGCGACCTCGCGCAAGGCATACTCATACGTGGCCCCCGTCTTGAGGGTGTCGGAGATCTGCTTGAGGGCATCGGGAAAACTCTCCTCAATGAGTTCGATGCGGCGGCGCCCTTTCAAATAAGGAACACCAATCATCATGTCCAGGACGATGAACAAACCCAAGAGAGCGAAAATAGGCTCGTTGATTCCAATGATCTGAGTTCCGAAGAAGATCAGGGCGCCCGCGGCGAGGGACGCGATGAATGATCCCAATACCCAGAGCATCACCGGAACATCGATGCCGGCCTGGAGGAGGTAATATTCGTAGTGGTCGATGAGCGTTCTTTTTTCCATGGTTCACACCCTCGGCTGGGACACATAAAGGTAGTAGGCGATCATCCCCAGGATGGCAGGCATGAGGAGGAAGAAGTACATGAGCACGACGATGGGAGTCAGAGGGATCGCGAAACCTAATGGAAGGCCGCTGTTGGCGATCGCAGCCATAACCCCCACAAAAACAGGAGCGACGATGCCCATAAAGATGAAAATGACCCCGAAGAAGTTGAGGCGCTCGGCGTAATCGCGGACCTTCATCTGCAACTCAAAACTTACATCGGTGGCGATCGTGCCCATGATCTCGGAAAGGTTTCCTCCCGTGCGGAGGGCCCGGATGACATGACGCAAGGCATTGGCGAGGGGACGCGATTGGGTGCGGGCCGCGAAATGGCGCAAGGCATCCCGGGTATCGGTGCCTTCCTCTATTTCCGCAATGGTGCGAGAAAATTCCTCGGATAACACCCCATAATCGGCCTTGGCAATCGTCTGAATAGTCTTATACAACCCTATCCCCGCCCGCAGTTCGGTGGCCATATGACGCAAAGCAAAAGGGAGTTCGGTGCTGCATTGCTCCCCCCGCTGACGGGCAATTTCAGAAGGTATGAGGAAACCGACGATGATGGTGAGGAGGGAGAGAAAAATGGCCCCCAACAAAGGGAGTAGGATACTCAAACCGAGTATGAGAGGGGAGAGCTGCAACCCTTGTTGCTCGCCCAGGAAACGGAGGAGGAAAAAGAGGAGCTCGCCGAAAACGAAGGAGACGATGAACACCAACACCGATGCCACCGTGATCATCGCCACCCATTGGCGCGCGGAATAAGGGAGGTTGGCGGAGTATAAGTAATAGTTGAGCGTCTTCATCTGGGGAAATTTCTCTATCACTTTCCCCAGTCGCTCGAACACACCCTGGAAGGAAAGATGCATGCCTCCCAGGAGACGAGCGAAAGGACTTTTCATGTCACGCAAGGCTTCTATGCCCTGCACATCCACCTTCTTCCGCTCATCGGAGATGATGCCCTTGAGTTCGCCCAGGCGCCCATGCACCTCGTTGAACTCCAATCCTTCTTTCTTGTAGCGGTCCTTCATCCGCTCAACAATTTTCTCAATCTGCTTCTCCTGAATCACATCCTCATTGGCGGATTCGAGAAAGCCCTTTCGCTTCTTCTTTTTCTGCTCCTCAATCCGTTCACGGATACCGGAGATGTCGGCGGGCATCAGAGTTCCCCCACGTACTGCTGGGCGGCATGCGACACATCCGCCATATCCCTTAACCCGCGATCCACCATACTTTGGAGGAAACGTTCCCGACGTTTTAATTCTGCCTCCAATTCCTCCACGGATTTGCCGGATAGGGAGGAAAGCCGGTCTAAATACTGAACGGGAAGGCTGGAACGCTGGAGCTCATCCTTGATGGGATCCCAGGAGAACACCGCATGAGTTTTTGGTTTTCCCTCGATGACCCCCGTGACCTCTGAAATCTCGGTGATGCGGCGATAGGAACCGCGATGGGCTGAATGAAAGAGGTTTTCAACAATCACAAAATTCAAGCCGGAGAGCATGGCCTGGGGAACATCCATGGGGGGACTAGTCACGCGCACTAATGTTTCGGCCGCGGAGTTGGCGTGGATGGTTCCTAAACTACCATCATGTCCCGTATTCATGGCGGTGAACAAGGAGAAGGCCTCGTTGTGCCGCACTTCCCCCACGATGATACGATCGGGACGCATGCGCAGGGAATTTTTAGTAAGGATGTCCAGGGTGATTTCCCCTTTCCCCTCCAACCCGGGAGGACGCCCTTCCAGGCGGATCCAGTGACGGAGGGGAAGGTTTAATTCAGACGTGTCCTCGATGGAAATGACGCGTTCGCTGGCGGGGATGAAGGAACATAAGACGTTCAACAAGGTTGTCTTCCCTGAACTCGTGCCCCCGGATATCAGCATGTTGGCGGGTTGCGTGCGCATCCCATCGACGCACAACCAAAGGAAGGCAGCGGACTCCACGTTCAACGTTTTGTAGGAAATGAGGTCGATTAAAGAATAAGGGTCCTCCCTGAATTTTCGCACCGTCAATGTGGAACCTGAAACCGAGGCGGGAGGAATGGTGGCATTCACGCGCGACCCATCGAGGAGACGCGCATCCAAAAGAGGAGAGGAGATGTCCACGCGTCGTCCTATCTCCCGGGCGATACGGTTGATGATGTCTTCAATTTCCCCATCACTTGAGAACTGCACATTGGTCATCATCATGTCGTATTTACGATGAAAAACATACACGGGTTGAGTGGGACCGATGACCATTATTTCCTCGAGGAGATCATCCTTGATCAGGGCATCAATCAACCCATAACCCACCATCTCGGAGACTACTGCTTCCGCATAAAAGGAGAACTTATGGGAAGGAACCTTCAATTCGGGGGAAACGCGCAGGATGTCCTTGACCTGTTGGGCGTAGACATTGCGCTTCTGGATGGGATCACGAATACGGTAGGGGGTGATGCTGATGAGACGGGTCGTGGCCTCTTTCAAGGTGTTGATGATGGCGCGCTCGCTGATGGTGGGACGGGCGACGGGCACCCAATAGTAGAGCAGAGGCTCATCCTGGACGCGGTAAATCTTGGTTTCCCCATATTCCTCCAATAATGTCTTGGGCTTCCCCTCCATGACCTGCTCGAAAGAGGTTTCGGATGCGGTTTGAGCATCCTTGAATGATTGCACCAACCCTTTTGTTGGGAGAGCGAGATCTTCCTTGAGGGGGGGCAAGGAAATGTTTTGGGGGGAATCTTGCGGGAGGGAGGCGGGAGCGGGAGCGTTTTCCGTGGGGGAAGCATTGGAGGGAATGGAAGAACGGAGCTGATTGATTTTCTGGAGGAGCGCATCCAGGTTTTCAGGCTGCGTAGGAGGGGGAATTTCATCCGCGACCCGGGAGACGAGGGGTTTGGAAGAGGAAGCGGAGGGCGGAGTGGAAGGGGGTTTGGCTCCCTTGCCGGTTACCAAGTCCTTAAGGTAATCTTTAGTAGATTTGCCAGCCATATATGCTCCCACGGGAAGGAAGAATTGGCCTATATAAAGGCGAGTTTTGGGGGGAAAAGAAGGAAAGGAGGGAAGGCCCCCGTTTAAATAGAAGAAGGGAATGGTGGGAGAAGCAGGAGCGTGGAACGATGCGACGCATCATGGTTTTCCGGTTGGGTTCAAGGGATGTTCATTTACCGAAGCTCTTCGGAGCATTCATCATGCTCGCCGCCACGCTCATGCTTTTGCAATCCCTGACAAGTATGTTTGGGTCATGGGAAAACGTGAAGGAAATCCATGGGTGTATCGATGCCGCCAACGCGGGGGCCGCGAGCATCACCACGTGCCAGACCCAAGCGTATTATGCGTTCGGAATATTATTGCGCGCGGGACAATACAGATTAACGGATATGCAGATCGCATCTGGATTACTGACGCCCATTGCGATGGTGTTCTTCTGGGTCGCCATGCTGATCATCGGGGTCGCGTTCTACCGCTCCTGGCGGATGACGTTGCCGGTGGAAGAAAATACTTTTCGAGTGAAATCATCAGCGACATGGAAGAAGAAGCGATAAAAAAAGAATGGGGGGAAAATGGCCCCCCGGTTATTTTTTATTTGATATTGGTTGGATTAGATGACGGAATGCTCATTCCAAAACCAATGTTTTCACGGGCGAATCCGCGAATTTCCCACGCTTCACGCCCACAACTAGATCAACACCGGCCTTTCCCGCGGCATCGACGAGACGCTTGGTGATGATCCCATCGTACACGATGACATGGACGTTTTTGGCATCCTTCAATTTGGCCACGAGGGTGCGCACGGGAACCTCTTCCAACACCTTATGTTTGGCATCCAAGAAAAGGGAAATCTTCTTCCCCTTTACCTTTTCGAGGAAAGGGAAATAGGCCCCCTTTTCTTCAGACGAGATGATGGGCGCCGATTCGGTGACGCTCGGTATGTCAAAGGTGGGGAGCTTTTCCCTGTTGGATGGTTGGAAGGAACGACGCTCGCTTTCATGGGTTGGTGGTTGAGGAACATCCCCAAACGTGCGGTGAATGCGCACCGGTCCGCGAGTGGAAGGAGGGTGGCGGCCGGCTTTCCGCGGATCCATCCCGGATGGGGGGCTGATATCGCGGAAATGAGTTTGAGTCCCCAATCCCGGGGTGGGGCGTCTGAACCCTACTGCGGGGGAAGGAGCAGGCCATTGGGAAAAAGTTGGTTGGGGGGTATCCGGGCGGCGCTCAGGAAAGGAACGCTGGCTCCTCCCTAACTCGCGAGAGGAAACCCCTTGGTCCTGCAAGAACTCCTCAATTACCCGGCGGCGGCGGAGGGCCTGGATGATCTCCTTCTGCTGGAGCTCCTCCACTTCCTTCCCATCGGGGGCCTGCGCCACCGTTTCGACGCGGGCCAATTGGATGAGCTTGCGCGCATTCAATACTCCCCCACGATCGCCATCCACAAAGAGGACGAGGGGCTTACGCTTGGAGAGGGCAATGATATCGGATGCAATTTTTGATCCTCCCATTCCAATGACGTTTTTGAAGCCATGACGGAGTAAATTCAAAACGTCCGCACGACCTTCCACCACAATCACTTCCTCCGCCGTGTCAATATCGGGACCCGCGGGAAGTTTTTCCCGGCCGTACTCCACGAGGTTGCCCACGCGGAGCTGGGAACGAATTTCCTGAGTTAGAGTATCTATTTCGGGAGCGGAATCCAGCTTCATGCGCTGCAACAGCTCCTTGGCCCGCTTGGCGATGTCATCGCGCTTGCTCTTGCGCACATCATCAATGGTTTGAGTGACAAAGCTGGATTCGCAGGGACCCACTTTGTCCACGGTTTCGATGGCGGCCGCCAATACGGAGGTCTCCGCCATGTCCATGGAGGTGGGCACATGAATCTCTCCCGAGGTGTTACCCCCATCCTGGCGGACGGACACTTCAATCCGACCGACACGCCCCTTTTTCTGGAGCTCACGGAGATCCATTTCCTCACCTAAAAGGCCTTCGGATTGCCCAAAGACCGCGCCCACGATATCGGGCTTGTCGACGATGCCTTTGATTTGAAATTTAATCTTGATGAGGTACTTGACCGCATCCACATATGTTTTTGCCATGTTGGTATCACTCGCAGTGTTTGTTCAGTTTTCTTTTGGAAGACGTCGGCGGGCGAGTACGCGAAACAGGTCGCGTTGAGAAAGGCCTATTTCAAGCACCTTGCGGTGGGAGGAATGGCCCCTCACGATGTTGGTGGGCGCGCCCAACAGGCGCGCGCATTCGTGTTCTATTTCACGATTAGCCAACCCGCCTTGAGGGGACGCATGGACGTGGAGAATCCATTCTCCGGTCCAGGCATCCGGTTCAACAAAACCGAAGACAGGTTTCCGAGTTCGAACCCGGACCCGTAAAAGGGTTTTATTGGAAACAGGTTTGAGGCCACCTAGTGAATAAACGTGAATCATCAATTGCCCGCCCGAGCGGACTTCTATCAATAATGGCTGGAATGGGTTTTTTAAACAAAATGGCATTTGGGGGCGAAAAAGGCCCTTAAATAGGCCAAAAGGATAGGGGGGGTATGACATTCTACACCAAGGGAGCTAATGCCGAAAGGGAATTATTGATGCTCCTTTATGCCGCGGGAATGGCCGTTTGTCGGGCCGCGGGATCGGGAAAAGGGAAGAATAACATCCCCACTCCCGATGCTATCGCTTTGCGGGGAGGGAAGATCTATGCATTCGAATGCAAGGCCTGGAAGAAAGGGAGCCTGCACATCTCCCACCAGCAGATGAATGATTTGGAGGCATGGTGCGGAATGGCGGGAGCGGAGTTGGTGATCGCGTGGAAGATCCCCCGGAAAGGGTGGTGGTTTTTCACCAAAAAGGATTTGCGGCCACTGGAGAAGAGCTATGGAATAACGCAAGGAGAAGCGTTTGCCAAGGGGAAGCGAATCGCGCACTTTACGCATGTTCCACTAGTGGTGGGGGAACTGACGTAGGCTTAAATGCCTGTAGGAGGGGAATAGGGTATGGAACCCCTGGAAGTCATCATTGAGGAATTAGAACAACTGCGGAACAAACAACCCTCCTACCGGGCCCGCGTGTACCTGGAATGGGCTATTGAGAATCTGAACAAATTCGACACCCTTGAAAAAGAAGGGATTGTCAATCGAAGCAAGAAGCAGTGATTATTCCATTGAAAAAAATATTACTCCATTGAAAAAAACCCTAATTGCAAATCTTCTTGGCCCGGCATGCCTCACACCAGCGTAGCGACGAACATTAGAGTGACCCCGATCATGCCCATGACGATGAAGATGAGCACGGAATCGATGGCGATGGTGGCGCCGAAGTTGACGATGAAGAGGTAGAGGTCGGCGAGGATGAAGAGCAATCCTACTCCCAGGAGGAGCATGCTGGTGAGCCTGTTCTGCGTGCCGATGCCGCGGAGTTTTATTTCATCCTGGTCAACCTTGACCTGCTGCATATCCTTCCCCAATTCATTCACGCGCATGCGGATGCGCTCGGAGAGATCAGTGAATTTCTGGACCACATCCACTGTCTGAGTTTCAAAGGTACGGCGCTGCTTGGAGACCTCATTCTCATAGGATTGGAGATCGGCTTTGATCTGCTCGAACATCTGGTGGCCCACGGCCTGCATGGAGGTTTGGGTTTCCTTCTGAATGAATTGCTTGAGGGCCTCTTTCTCCTTTTCGACGTCCAGCTTGACGAGCTTGTTAATTTCGTTCTGGAGGAGAGCGAAGGTATCGGCCTGGGCGAGGAGGAGGAGACGCTGGGCCTTCTTGGGTTCGACCCCCAATTGGTTGAGGGTTTGGATGATGGCATCCTCGGATTCGCCCTCGCGCACCATGTTCTGGATAATTTCAATGATGCTGGGAGGCGTTCCGGGTTTGGGGGTGGTTTGAGTAGGAGGAATCGAGGGCATGGAGGGTCACCCGGAGGGAGCATCGCCATTCGCACCATTCTCGACGAGGAAGATGTCGAGCACGTGGGCCTGCTCCACGATCACGAGGGTCTGATTCAAAACGCGTATATTAAGGGATAGGTCTTTCGCCTCGGAGGAGGGGGTAAAGGGAAGAGTGACGGAGGCGCATGTCCCGGGCTGTATAGTCCAGGATTGGGGGGAGGGATTGGGAGCGATGGAGGAATCACTGAGACGCAACTCCACGCGAAGAGGAATGGGAAAATTTTCCTGATTGCATGCCCGAACAACGGGTTCCACGGGAACATCCACGAAACCAAAATCGGGATATGAAAACGTGAGGAGCACATTGGGGGGCACTTGATTGGCCCGGGCGGCGATCACGAGCTGTTGGGATAAATGATAGGGGGCGGAGGCCTCGAGGACGATAAACCCCTGGTCGGCATACTCGGGGAGGAGCAGCACGGGGATTTGGTCTTCGGGTTGCAAGGAGGGAATATGGTGGAGGGGGATCTTCTCCCCCGCTTTCACGTATACGATTTGGATGTCTCGAATGAGGTGGACGGATTCATTGCGGATAGTTACAATGCCATCCTGGTTGGTGGGATCGGGATGCAAGGAGAGACCGGTGTTGAAGGAGAAGAAATAGAGGAGGGCGAGGCCGAAGACGAGGTAGAGGACAATCATCACGCGCACGACGCGCTTGCGCCGGTCTTCGGGGAGCATGCGAGAAAAAAGATTGGACGCTTTAATTGGCTTTCCCTGGAAAAATGGGTTTAGCGCCCTGCTGCCAATCCAGGAGGAGCTTGAGGGCCATGGCACGGGTATCAGGCAACCCCCCCTTCCGGAGACGATTGAGTTTTACCGCTAGATTTTCGAGGCACTCATATCCATCCGCCCCTTCGAGGTCTACACCGTATTGGCGTTGAATCCACGTGCCCCAATGGGGATGGGTAGGCAACCATTCGAGCAATTGCTCAGCGGCCGTCTGAGGATTTTTTACCTGGTTGGGGGATTTAGCATTCACTAATACGAGACGGAATTCATCGCGTTCAGCCAGGGGAATAACCCCAGGTGTGTCAAGGAGGTAAGTATCCTCTTTCAGCTTGATCATGCTCCGCCCTCGCGTGAAACCGGCTTGTTTGGAGGTGGGGGCGGCATGGCGGCCGGCGAGAGCATTGATGACGCAGGACTTCCCGGCATTGGGATAGCCGACAACCGCTATTTTGCCCCCATGAGGGAGGAGGGAGAATAGGAGGGTGCGGAGGAGACGGATGTTTTTTTTGGGAGTGCAGGAGATAGAGACAATTTTCAGGTCGTCCGAAAAGGTGCGGGTGACGCGGGGAATATCCTTGGGAAGCAGATCCATCTTGTTGAGGATGAGCACCACTATTTTTCCGCGACGCACCAGCTCCTTCTCGAGCGGGCGGTTCTGCATGATGTCGGCGAAACGGGCGTCGACTACTTCCAGGACGACATCGGCCTCTTTGATGGCCGCGAAAGCGTGCTTGGCGAGACCCATTAGGAAAAAAGGTTAAAGCAGCTTTAAATGACCCGTGTATTTGTCCACATCCGACTCCCGGGCGGGACCAATGCCAATACAGGTTTTAGTGCCAGGAGTTACTTGCGTGTGACCCGCGTCGGCGATAAGGGCGGAAGGGAAATGGTTCTTCACCTGCTCAAACAAATGAAGCAGCTCTTCCTCGGAAGACACTTTAACCACGATCTTCTGCGCCCCCTCATCCAACCATTCCTGCCAAGCCGAACCATACTTCCTTTCCTGGGACTTGAGAAAGGCCTGGAGGGACGCATGCGCGCACTGGGCGGCGAGCTTGCCCTTGCCCAATTTTAAGTCGGAACGAATGACGAGGACTTGAGTGTAAGCCATGATATGAGGAAGAAACTATGATTGGGTAAATAAACGAGGGGGGTTACTTTAGGCGGAGTTGAAGATAGTATTGGAATTTTTGGATTATTCTTTTCAATTCTTTGGACATGTTTCCTTTCGACATGCCTAATTCTCTCGCCAAATCTTTCGCTAACTCCCCATGACCAAAAAGTCGGATCAACAATATGCGTTCCTCCGGAGGTAATCGACTCAGGGCATATCGAATAGGTTCCGCCCACTCCATGCGATTGCTTTGAACTACCGCGGATGGGTCCTCAATGAATTGGCGGATGAGTTGTGAGCGTTCACTCCGCCTTTCGACGGGAACATCCATTGATACTACCTTCTTTTTGCGTCGAAGTGTCCCTTGTTGCTCATTTAGAAATTTCCAGCTTTCAAATTTGGCAACCTTTTTCAGGTAGGGATCCAACTCCCCTTTCTCTGGGTCGTAGAGGAACAAGGCTTCGCACAATTCCATTAAAATGGATTGATAAACTTCCTCACGATGGGGTAAGCGCCACAATTCACGCATGATCAATTCTTTTTTGGACTCCACTATTTTTATCGCTTCTTCCATGGTCGCGACATTCTTTTTTTCACGGAAAGCCAAAGCGGGATTTTGAAGGATTCCCTCCCGCTCGAGTGTATTGAGGATGCTCCTGGCTAAATTGGAAGGAAGAGTGGTACGGAGTTCTTCCGCAAATGCCTGGTAAGCGTCTCGGTATTTTTTTCGGTTTTGAACATCCAATTTGGGGGCATGTTTAAGGAAAATTTTATGGCCCGTTTCGAGCAAAGCCATTCGGTGGCTGACCTCTTTCTTATATTCTCTTAGGAATTCAGGGATCTGTTCCTTGGGAAGAGTGGCCATGATTCCCCTTACCTGCGTGTCGTGGAGCTTTTTGACCAAAGGCGGCCGTTTTCTCTCCTCGCCTCTGCTCCAATGGGGTATTCTTACTCCTGCCGTCGACTCGAAACGCAACCGTGCCAAATTCTGAGCGGCCCTTTTAGCATTAGGAGTGCGCGAGGGAGGCATTATGGTAGAACGAATTATCTCTATAAAAATGACATACCCCCGGCCTTGACCGTTTAGGATTAAGCTGTTTTGATGAAACTTTTTACTAAAAAATTTCGTATGAGGGAAAGGAGCTAGCGGGGGCGGTAGATTTCGGTGTCATTGGTGACGGTGGTGGAATACTTGGATTGGGCGATCTCCTCGCGGGCCTGCTGGCGGAGAACTTCAAACGAGGGTCGGGGTTCTTCTTCCGCGGGAGGGGAAGCAGGGGTTTCGGGGTTTCCATCTGACGAAGGGGAAGTGGGTTGGGGCGTTTTGATGGTTTCTCCGGAACGGACTTCACGGAGGGTCACCGTTTTGGTGATGCCATTATCCTCCCATAAGGAAGCGAATGGAGTGGGGGAATGGATGTCGAGCCACACCTTGCGCTCGGAAGGATGCGCATACCCCTTTAATGTATACAACCGGTTGTAGGCGATCTGGACCTTGCTCTCTTGGATGGCATCCACGGTGAACAAGTAGGACCCATTTTTCAACACCTCGAACTGGTCCCCTTCCTTCACGGAATGGGAACGAAGTTCTCGCTTCTTGGCGAATGGCGGCTTCCAATCCTGGCGCAACTCTTCCACTTCGATGACCGCTTGCATACAACTATCACTCCTAAATTGACGGATGACACGAGAACGGCCTCCATGTTTTTAATGGGAATAGATGACGGGAGTCAGGTTTCCATGGACTTAAAAGCCTGGCACGCCCTAAAGGGAATATGGGTTTCCTGCAATGGCTGGATGAGGTTATTTCCCATATCCGACGGAAGCAAGCGGACCACGAGACCATAGGGAAAACCATTCGGGAACTCCCTCAAACGGTGGACCTGTCAGGGGAGGGGGCCCTCCGGAGACCCATGACCAAAGCGGGGGTGCAGGGGAAAGTAGGGGGAGTGGATTCAGGGTTTGTGTCCCAGTCATTCTATGCCATGGACCTGATGCTCGTGCGGGCAATGGGGGTGTGCTTCACCTATGAACAAGGGAAGATGGTGCGCGCGGAATATTGGCCGGAACACCCGGGGATGCCCCAGCCCATTGTGGATACGAAAGGATTGGAGCCGGATGAATTCAGGCGGTTTGTTTCACTGACGCGAGTAAGGGCCGAAATGGACCAGGCGAGGGAACTCATCGCGAGGTGCCGACCAGATGTCATGTTTCTGGATGGGAGTTTGATCCTGCACCCCGCAGATAAGCCTGGGAATGAGAGCAAGCTGAAGGAGGAATATGAGATAGCCATCCGGAGTGGGGTGGCCTTGTATTCGGCGGCGGAGAAAGCCAATTGTTTGTTGATTGGGGCAGTGGAAGACTCGCGATCGACGAGGTTGAGTGAGATGCTGCGGAAGCAGTACCCTCACCACCCAATATTGGGAAAACAATTGGGAAAAGAACTCCAGGACGCGCCCCTCATGGATAAGGTGTTGCACGCCGGAGAAAGAAGCATCGCTTTCCGTGTGGCAGAGGATATCATGAAACACCCCATCCTGATGGACTATCCATCCGAATGGGGGGCGCGGATGCACGCGAGCTACATCAAACCGTCCCCATGGGATTATCCCCTGCGGATTGAGTTCTTCAGCGGGAAAGAGGGGTTGACCGCGGCCGCGGACGCGGCAGCATCCCAGGCGTTTGCGCAAAGCAGCCTGCACAAGGAATACGCGTATCCCTCGGTGCTCATCGAAGCGGACATGCGGGCGGGACTCAAGCCGGAGGAAGTGGATTTGGTGAGCGACAAAATCTTTTCTAAGATTGGACGGCACACCATTCACTTGAGGCGAAGGGACCGGCGGCCGTTCTGACAAAACAAACAGGATGGTTATAACGGAAGTCCGGCATCCAAATGGTTAAAACAAGGAAGCGGGGTTTCTCTAGCATGGTTGACGAGACAATTGAAGTGGGGACGGTAGTGTCCACGCCCGAAAGCCCTTCCCCCACGCGGGTGGATTTTGTGGTGACCAAGGGGAAGGTGCATCGGGGGCAATATGTGGAAATCCCATATGGAGAGGGCACCATCATCGGGTTGGTGGAAAATGTGCTGAAGACCAATAAGTATTTCGAGCGGGCCGATGCAGTGAAGGAATTCGAGGCCCAGGGAGCCAAGCTTTTTGAACAATTTCCGGTGCATGATTGGGAATATACTCTGGCGCAGACCAACCCATTAGGATTGTTCACGGCTGAAAATAGGATCAAGCGCATGACCTATCCCCCTTCCCCGGGAAGCAAGGTGTTCATCGCCCACCCCACTAGTATCACGCGGTTCTTGGCCCTGGATATGGAGGCCGGGTTGGAATTGGGGGAAATGGAATTCCATCCGGTGAAAGTGAGGCTGAACCTATCCAAAATGTTCCAGAAACACGTAGCCATTTTGGCAGTTTCCGGCGCAGGAAAATCGTGGTCGGTGGCTTGCCTGCTTGAGGAATTGCTTAAACGGAAGAAAGAGCATGGGCGGATGGCCACGGTGGTGTTCGATGTGCACGGGGAATACACTAATTTTGCCCAGCCGGTAACGGAAAAAAAATATACTGATTTCTCGGGGAAGACCAAAATTATCCGGGCACGGGACCTGCGGATTGGAGTGCCAAAGATTAGCGCGGGGATGTTCTTCGCGCTGCTGCCCCATGCTTCCCCCGCGCAGAAGCGGGAGTTGATGAAAATCCTTGGGCACTTGCGTCAAAAAATGGTAGAGGGGCATGGGCCCTATGATTTGCAATCTATCAAGGAGGAGCTGTTAGGGGAACTGCAAGAGAAAGAGGGAAAGGAAAGCACGATTCAAGCATTAATCGGGTGGATGCATGAGTTGGAGAGCCTGGACCTATTCGGGAAAGCGGATAACCCATCTTTGCTTGATTTGGTGCAGCCGGGGATATTGACTATTGTAGATTTGAGTGATGTCATCCACCAGAGGAAGAAGCAGGTGATTGTGCATTATCTGGCGTCCCGGCTGTTTAATGAGAGGAGAAACAAAAATATCCCCCCCACCCTTATTGTATTGGAGGAAGCGCATAATTTCATCCCCAACCAAGTCAAGCGGGAGGAGAGTATTACTAAGAGTATTATGCGCACGATCGCCCGGGAGGGAAGGAAGTTTGGGGTGAGTTTGTGCCTTATATCCCAACGACCCATTCAATTGGATACGACGACGCTATCGCAATGCAATACGCAATTACTCCTGCGCATCACTAATCCTTACGACTTGAAACATATTGGGGAGAGTGCGGAGGGGTTGACCTCGCAGAGCATGGGAATGCTATCATCTTTACGCGTGGGGGAAGCCCTTTTGATTGGGGAAGCGGTGAACGCCCCCACTTTCTTCAAAGTAAGGAATAGGGAATCCCAGCCCTCGCGGCATGAAGGGACGCTGGAGCAAGCGGGGATTGCTTTTGAAAAAGGGTTAGAAAAAAATAGGAAAGAGACGGAAGATTTATTGTGAAGGAGAGGGGGAATTCCCAAACGAAATTTCTTATTATGTAGCATCAATATACATAACATAATTTCTTTTTTGTCCAAAATAGTATTTTTCTTTTATGTCGCAACAGAGGAGGAATTGAAGTAGATACTCCTGAATTCACAAAAACCTGTAACTCGCTCCACGGAACCAATGGCGGTTCACCCTTCCGTAGCGACTATATAAGCCGCCACCCAGGACCTTGAGAATGACTCCCCCTACGTATAGTCTGGTATCAGTGTCCACCCGCTCCGAGAAAAAAGGAGTGGAGGTCATCTTCGCTTCCCCCCAGAAGCGCCTATCCAAATTCTATCCTTTCTTCCCCAGCCTCTTCCTCCCGCACCACCTTCAAAATACATTCGATGAGCTCCTTCCCCAGCTCGACCTTCCCAAATATCAAACCATTACTCACCCTCATTCCCTCCAGGTGACGGCCACTCATTTTGAGGACCTCAAGCGCATCGCGCACGCGGTGTTCCAGCACACCGCCTATTATCCCTCCCTCCTCGAACCCGAGCGCCAATTCCTACTGCTTCAGGGATGGCGTTATTTCCAAGGATTCGATGACCACGGCAACCCCCTTCCTCACCTATTTGGGGACACCCGCCTGGACGAGATGACGGACAGCCTGCACCCCACCCTGAATGCGCTTCGCACGCACAACCCGCATGTGTGGAAAGACATTATGGAACGCCTCGCCCTCTCGCATGAATTGTTCATCCCCTATACGGCCGTGCCCCCCTCTCCCGAAGAGCGGTTGAACACTCTCCTCGAAAATCATTTCTTCACCCACACGCATGCCCAACCTATCACTCCCGGACAACGACTCACCACTTCCACTTGGAGCATGGGCGAAAGGGAATTGGCCAAGAGACGCGTATTTCAAACGCCCCTCGAAGGGGAAGGACAATGCGCCTGCTGCCGCCCCCAAATGGCCATCGAATCGCACGTGCATCCCGGGACGCTCGTGGAGGCTATCGCCACCCAGGATGGGGTGTACATCCACACCCACCAGGAAGCAATGAGCACTGCCTATGATACTACTCATGATCATTCCACTCGACGCATTTCTCATGCCCGGGAATGGGGATTACGCATCCTCCCCATTGGTCCCTTGCACCGGGAGGAAAAAATCCTTATTCCCCTCACCGATGCTCTCGCGGCCCACCACCAAGGATTAATCACCATTCATTTGCCCGAGAATGCCGCGTGGCATTGCCACCGCACTCCTTTTCTTCTCGCCCGGTTGAAGAACGCATTGGATGAGCGCCTCAGTTCCCACCAGACGCAGGAAACCATGCTCCTCCAGCCCTACCTCCAACAATACCAATTGGCCTTCACCCAGTATTCCCAAACCAACCCCACTGTCCAATTCCACCATGCCGCTTCCACTATCATCCAAAATCTTTATGGGGGCCTCGCCTGGCACCTGGTACAAGGACCCACCCCCTGGAGGGATGCCACCATGGCTCGCCTCCTCTCCCAATCCCTTCCCTGATCGCACGAAAGGGGTTATTTAAATACGTTTCTCCGGGGTCTTCTCGTATATGGAAGGCAAAACCATCCCCACACTCACCCGGTTTGAAAAAACGCGCCTCATCGGGGCGCGCGCCCTCCAACTCGCTTTCGGTGCCCCCACCCTGCTCGACACCAAAAAGATCACCTCCCCCTATGACCTGGCCAAAATGGAGTTTGACGAGAAAACCATTCCCCTATCCGTGGTACGTATGCTCCCCAATGGCCAGCAGATTAGGATTGAGGTGATCTGATATGGGAAAAGCCGTTCCAAAAGGGATCAAGAGCCGCGCCCATTTAGTCATGAAAGAATTTCCAGAGAACGTAGGGGTTGTATTCGAACACAACAAGACATTCCTCAATGAACTGAAACTCCCCATCTCCAAATGGACGCGCAATGTGATGACAGGTTTCGTCACCCGCACCAAGAAAAAAGAGGCCAAGGCCGCCCAACAAAAAGAAGATGCCCGCATCAAACGCGAAGCCAAAGCCCAACCCAAGACCGAAGAGCCAACACCCCCCGCTCAGTGAACGGGGGTCCCGCCCCCTAATGGTTTGAGCAGGGGGATGGTAATCCCATCCTCATCCTTCTCCCTCTGCAACACATACAAAGATCCGGTCGCCGCCTTCTCTATTTCCGGAGCATGGGTGATGACAAATACCTGATCCACCAGTAATGGGAGTCGCTCCCGCAGCATCATGGCCAGCATGTTCACGGATTTAGAATCCAGATTGTGCGTGGGCTCGTCTAAAATAACCCAACTCAATTGCCGCGTGAGCACGAAAGCCAAGGCCATGCGTAATGCCAGCGCGGCCGCGCTCCGCTCGCCCCCCGACAAAGCGGATTCTGCCGCCACCCAATTCCCCGACCGCTCCTGGAGCATGAGCACATAATCACTGTCCTCGATCTTCAATCGCGCGGTACGGAAATCCTGATAGGGGTACACTGAGGGCCACATCTCATCCAAAGCCGCATTAATGGCCTCCACCACGGACGTACGCAACTGTTCCTGCGTCACCTGCAACGCATGAGAGAAAATCCCCAACTGTTCCGTGATTTCCCCCGCGCGGGCGATACGAACCCTCACTTTTTCCTGTTCGCCCATCACCTTTTCCGCATCCCTCACACGCCCTTCTAACTCTTCCACCATCCTGAAAATCCAATCCTTTTCCTTTCGGGCGTTCCCCCATTCATTCTGGATTATGGATAATGCTTTATGCGCCTCCACCACCTCATCCTGTTCCACGGCGATAGCTTCCGCCTGTTTCTTTAGGTCATCCATCTCCACACCCAATTTTCCCAACTCGACCACGGATGTATGATTTTGCACGGCTTTCTCTAACTCCAGGACCTGCGTCCGCCATCCCTCCAATGCCTCATTTGAAATGGGGGGACCCATTGCCTCCACTTGCTTCTGAGCGGCTTCCCATTCAATAGTGGCCCGCCCCATTTCTTCTTCCGTTTTGATCAGATCGGCTTCTTTGCTGAGAAGAATATCCAACCGCCCCACATGGGATTGCAAACCCTTCATCACGGCATCCACCCCCGACATGTCCTTCCGAAGGTGTTCCTGCTCTTTCTCACTCGCCTCCAGTTCCTGCGCCAGTCCCGCCCGCCTTCCCACGATGTCCGCCAATAGCTGTTTCTTGTGCCCCTCCTCCATTTCCCGCTTGCACGTAGGGCATTGGGCATGAAGAGCTGCTAAACCTTTCTCTTCGTCCTCCAGGAAATGCATCCGCTCCTGGAGCACCTTGATCTTTGAATGGGCATTCTGGAGGGCTTGTTGAGCATGTTGCTGGCGCATCTCCAGATCATGCCTCTGTCCCATAATTTGGGTATGCTCCCCCCGCCATTCGGAAAATGTTTTCCCACTCAAAAATGAATGTGCCTCTCTAATCCTATTCTGCAGAAAATCGACCTTCTGCGCGGCCTTCACCATAACCTGTTCGCGCTGCCGATACAATTCTTGGGCGGCCAAGGCCGCGGTGGCTTGTTTGGATAAACCTTCTTTCGACTCCAGCAACAATGGCAATGCCTTCCCCGCCCACTGGGGATACGCGGACTCGAACGCGGCCACCTGCTCGCGTAGCATCTCCTGACGCGCTCGCTTCTTTTGGAGGATGTGATTCAAGGCTTGCGTCCGCTCCCATTTTATTTCCAATTCCTTTACCCGTTTTTCCTCACTCGCCACTTTCTCCCTGAAACCTGATTCCTTTTCCTCCCATTCCCGCATGGAGGACTGGTGCGCGCTGATCTTGAGACGCAGCGCATTCACATCCACCTCCTCCAGCATTCTGGAAAACTGCTCCAGGGAACGCTGATGACCCTCCATGCCCTTCCTGAAATGAGATACCACCGCATGGGCATTCATCCTCACCGTTTCATATTTCTGGAGGTCCAACAGCTCATCGAACTTCCTCTTCCTATCCCCCGGGTTCATCTTGAGGAAATAGTCCAGTTGGTTCTGCTCCGAATACACCGCGCGGGTAAACAATTCATACGAAACATCCAACTCCTTCTCGATACGCTCAGTGACTTGCGTGGGCTTGGGACCCGCGATCAAAGTCTCATTGGCCCACAACCTCGCCTCATTCGAGCCCGTGCGCTTAAGGAGACGCTCCACCTTGTAGGCTTTTCCATTAACCGAAAAACAGACTTCCACCCGCGCCTCGTCCATGGGAACAGGCTTACGCATCAGCACATCCTCCCCATTCAGGCGATTGGATTTTAAGGCAGGAAATGTGCCGAACAACCCATAACACAACCCATCCGTCACACTGGTCTTCCCCGACCCGATGACTCCCACCAGGACATTGGTGCCCTTCCTAAACTTTAATGTAGACTCCTTGTGGGTGCGCCAGTTCTCTAAGGTAATGGAATCAATCATGCATTAGCACTACGGCCCTTCAGGATTAATAGGTACCGGAACCTATGGCGTTTTCCCAAAAATAGCTTTAAAAGGCCAATGAATCTTATATTATCATTAAACAATTTTAATTAATGATTGTATATGACCAACCCTTACGACCCACAAAACCCAGCCAAACCCGATTATTTTGGTGGACGCAAGCACATCCTTGAAATGGCCATCCAACGCATCGAAAAAGCATTGATGCAACGCCAATCGGGAGGAATCATGGTGTATGGTCACCGGGGAGTTGGGAAAACATCGCTCGTCCATAAAATAATGAACCTAACCGATAAACAAACTAATAATGAAGCCATCACTATATACCGTCGCCTTGGAAAAACGATTTCGGACACGGAGCTATATCAGATTCTAACCGAAGAACTCATCGAAAAAATTGATTATAGAAAAAATCTCATCGACAGGACAAAGGATGCCGCAAAGAAACTAAAATCGATAAAAGCCTATGACATCGAGTTTGCAATTACAAAGGAATTCAAACAGAAAAGTCCCTTTCACCAGTGGCGCGCGCTAATCCGCGACATCAAGAATGTCCCTTTTATTCTCATCGCAATTGACGATGCCGATCAGCTATCGCATGAAGCATTAGGAGAATTGAAAACGATCATAGAAGATCAGAAGAACACTCCGGTTTTATTGCTTATCTCTGGAGGGATTGAATTCGAAAATAAATTAGTGGACGATTATTCCCCTATCGCGAGAGCCTTTTCCGGCGCTGCTTTCAATCTAAGCGAATTCATTCTAGAAGAAACAAAGGAGGCACTTGAAAAACCAGTGCTTGGAACCACCACAAAATGGGACGTTGAAGCCATCCACGAGGTACAAGAATTATCTCGCGGTTACCCTTATCTTGTCCAATGCATTGCCAGTGCGAGCCATTTGGATAGCGGGATTATCACCCGAAAGCGCGTGATCGAAAAAATCGATGCCGCATTGAAACTAGGAAGCCCGTGGTTGAATCACGAACTTCAAAAAGCTTCAGATCATGACATAAATTGTTTTCTGCGAATAGTTGATTTAGATAAGGACATTTTCAAAAGTAATGAGATGACAAAAGTAGGAATTCAACCAGTATATATCAGCCGACTCATCAATCTAGGAGTAATCGAACAGATAAACCGCGGGAGATACCGCTTATTGAAGCCACCCATCGTTGCCTTCTACCATAGTCTCAAACGAGGATTAATCCCATCTATAAATAGAAAAGGAATGCAGGGGAAACTACCGACCAGTTAAACCAGGGTCATGCCTTCCACTTCAGCGTTCTCCACCGAGGGAAGGGATTCGATTTCTTTAGTGAGGGCTTCCAAGGCCCCATCCTGCTTCTCGGGAATCAGGTACCCGACTTTCAACACGATGATTCCAAAGCCCACTTCCACCCGTTGAACGTCCTTGAAATCCCCATTGGCCACGGCCTTCAATTCCTTCTCCGTGACCTCTAATTGTTCCAAATCCTTAGGATTCACCTTGTAAATGACAAACGTCTTACCCATATGGAAATCTCCCTACGGACCCACGAATTCGCCCTCTTTGCAGGCGAAAGAACGCACGGTTTCCCGACACCGCTGACAGCGAACAATCTTTTCCTTTTCATGCACGGGGCACCGGAATTCGATATAATTCCCCATCACCTGGGTGTTGCAGGACGAACAGATCTTCATAGAACTCATGCCCTCCCCAACGTTTAAAAACGGAACTCAGCCCCTGGGCCTCCACTTGGGGGCGGGGTTGGTTTAATACCCCTTCTCCTTCTGGATACTGAAAGGAAACGGCTGGCCCCGTAGCTTAGTCTGGATAGAGTGTCGGGCTTCGGACCCGAAGGTCGGGGGTTCAAATCCCTCCGGGGTCGCTAAATCGTAAAGTCAACGTGCGCTAAAAGTCTTTTTAGGGAGCAACCGCACGCAGATGATATGAATGCCCCCAAAACCAACCGACAATAGCATACACGGATACCACGAAAAATATCACAGAGTCCTCTATCAACTCTTTCCCGACAAATTCCCAAGACCTATTCCAAAGAGAGAAGGCGTATCCAAACAGATAGAACCCTTTCAGATCAATTTGATCAACAAGAAAGTTCTATATGATCTATACTTGTTTCAAGAAGCATCCGACCAAACAGGGGTTGCTCGACGATGGACACTCTTACGGCTCCTATCCAAAATCAGTCTCCTGCTAGAAGAGACTGACGGGTTTTCAGGGGACTTACCTGAAAGGACATTCCAAAACATGCTCTCGCATGAAAAAGGAAAAGAAATTGTCCTGCAACTCGCCAACAAAGTACGAAGACAAACACAATGGAACCGAACAACCGAAAACTTTCATCTTCGTGCACTCAAACAGCTCCTTCGACACATGAATGGAGGCGATTCCACTCCACACTGCATCTCATGGCTTAAGTTCAAACGAAAAAAGAATGATTCGGGAGAAGATCCAAGCAAGGCACCCAAATTGATTAAACGAGAAGACATTATCACCGAACCAGAAATGGCAAAACTCTATGAGAATGCTTCGCACACCATGATTAAATGTGCACTCGCCTGCTTATGGGAAGGATTACGTGCCTCCGAATTATTGAATTTGAGAAAAAAGAGCGTTACCTTCGAAGAAAATACGGTCAACCTTTCAGTCCAAGGAAAGACGGGCTCTCGAATCGTAAAATCAGCGACAGGTGCACGATACATTCGTGATTGGTTAAGCCAACATCCAGATCCTTCCCCCGATTCGTGGCTCTTTGTGATCGTTTCAAACAAAAATAAGGGTCAACGTTACGGATATTTTCCATTGGGAAAAGAAATTCACAACACGCTTCGTCGAGCTGGCATCATCAAGCGCGGAAATTTGCACGTGTTCAGGCATTCACGTGTCGTTGACATGCTTCTCAAAGGATATTCCCCCGCTATTATCCAAAAAGTGATGGGATGGTCAAGCTTAGATATGCTCCAAACCTATGGCCATCTTGTCGATGTGGACGCTCACAATGAAGTTTTACGAATTGAATTAGGAGGAAAACCAAGAGAAGCAAAGCCTTCCATTTTATCCGCCAGAGTTTGCCTCATTTGCTCAAAAGAAAACGATTTGAGTGCAGATAGCTGCGTGAGATGTTCCAATGCTCTAACCGACAAGGGCCTTGTCGAAAAGAACCGAGAATACCACGAGCTAAAAGACAAAGTTCAGGAACTCCAAGAAAGCATGAGTCTTCTAACTGCTTGGATGAAACGATTTGGCAAAAGTGAGCCATCTCCAAGAGAAGCCAAGGAATTTCACGACGAATGGATAAAAACTATTGAATAAAAATATTCAACAGAGCCGGACCTGTTGAAAAATAAGGCCTTTTAGAATCGAGATTAAAACAGGTTTGTGAACTATAGATAGTATGGTTAATGCTCCTCCGCTTCGACATGTAGTGAGACAACACTTAGATTCAAGGGTTTTGTTACGACTGCGTCTTTTTTTGTTGATTATAGTGGTTATGGCTGGCATTGTTGTGTATGATATTTACTTGGGTGTTTCCGAACTTGTTTTTTTCATCCCCATACTTATCATTGGATTTGGGGTGGGACTGTTTAGCAGTCGCATGACCAAATTAAGCTGGAACAAAGAAAAGGGAAAAGTCGTGGGGCAGATGGACGCAATAGGAATTGTCGTATTGGTGGTTTATATTGGGATAGAGGCAAGTCGGGAATGGATTCTTAGTCAATGGGTTGAGGGTCTTCTTTTGAGCGCATTGGGATTTGCCTTTATTGGCGCGGCCATGGCCGGACGCTTTTATCAAATGCGGATAAACATTTTGAAGATTCTCACAGGGGAACAGAAACTAAATTAGCATATTCAGTGCCCTGAGACATCGGCATTAAAAATATTAGATGCCCGATATTTGCGAGGTGGTAGCATGAGAATTGCATTATTTGGCGCAACAGGGAAAACAGGAATGAACATTGTTCGGCAGGCGCTCGAAATGGGCCATGAAGTAAAAGCCTTTGTCTGAAATCCCGCGAAGATGACTATTCAAGATGACAAACTTTCATTGGTTGAAGGTAACGTTGTAGATTCGAAAGCAGTAGAGCAAGCGGTTGAAGGGAGTGATTTGGTTATTTCTGCTCTCGGTCCGACCCCTGATGCGAATGAGATGATTCTGGCAAAAGGAACGGAGAATATCATAAACGCGATGAAAAAAAACGATGTAAAAAGGTTGATTGTAGAGAGTTCGTGCCCTCTGTCTGGATCACCTGAAGGGATGGCTTTTCTGAAAGGATTTGGTATGACCGATGATAAGATAGCATCAGTCAGACCCATGATTGACGACAAAATTAGACAAGAGACCATTGTTAGGAAAAGCGGATTAGACTGGACAATCGTTCGACCATTAGCTCTAACAGACGGACCAAAAACCGGTACGTATCGTGCAGGAGAAACACTAAATATCAAGCAAACGGATAACATCTCGCGAGCAGACGTCGCGGACTTCATGCTAAAAAGTGCAAAAGACAATAAGTGGGTAGGTAAGATAGTTGTGGTTGCATATTGATACGAAAAAATAATATTTCCTTATTCGTATCGCAGCGCTTCAATGGGTCTTAACCGTGATGCATTCATTGCGGGAACGAGACCTGCAATGATTCCGATGATCGTTGATAGAGTGATTGCAATAATAATTAATTCGGGTGAAACAAATATAGTGGATCCCTGTCCCCCCGGTACTGATAAGAGGCCGGTACTCGATACGCCCACCGAAGCGAGTGTGCCTAAAATGACTCCAATAATTCCCCCTACTAATCCAAATAATCCCGATTCCATTACAAAAAGAGTTAGTATTTCATTGTTGGTCGAACCCAATGCTTTTAGGATCCCAATTTCTTTCGTTTTTTCCAGGACGGAAGTAAACATACTATTGGCCACACCCAACGCTCCCACGATCAATGAGATGGCGGCAATGGCGCCTAGGAATAGGGTGAGTGTTCCAGTGATAGCACTTACTTGCTCCTGAAGTGCTTGCGAAGAGGTAACCGTAAAATCTTGATTTCGTTCCGTCACTCTTCGAGATATTTGTAAGGAGGCAGTAAGGTCATTTACCGTTTGATCAACCTGTTCGGAGTCCGAAACTTTTGCTTGAATGCTCGTATACGTATCGCGATTAACATCATCCGACAATACATTCCATGCTCCATTCAAGGTGGTATAAACAGTTGAATCGCCCTGTCCAAATCCACTTCCGGACGGCGAAAGAATTCCCACCACCGTGAAGGGCTTTCCTTCTAACGTGATAGTCCTCCCCAATGTAATGGGTTGCTTGAACACAGTAGTAGCAACGTTCGTTCCAATCACTACCCCGACAGAATCACTCGGCGTAAGAAAACGGCCAGCGGACAAAGTTAGATTGGACGTCTGAGTCCACGTGACAGGATTAACACCCTGAAGACTCACATTAGTCGTTTCACCCAGAAAAATAATTTCGGCTCGTCCAGAAACGATTTCAGTGACAGCCGTAACATAGGGATGAGTGTCAATAATGATGGCATCTTTCTTGGTAAGCGTGGGCGCCTCGTCCGTGGAAGCAGTAGTTGTCATACTGACTCCCCCGCCTCCTCCCCGAAAACCACCACCAAATCCTTGTGCACGGCTGAAGCCCGGAGTAACCGTAATAATATCGGCTCCAAAACTGGAAAGTTGTTGGGTTACACTCGCTTGCGCCCCTTCTCCGATGGAGATGATTGCCACTACTGCCGCCACTCCAATAATGATTCCCAACAAGGTAAGCCAGGATCGAAGCCGACGATGGACAATACTGTTTAGCGAGAGCGCAAAGGAATCCGCAACTTTCATACCTTACCTCCGTTCCGGTTTTCGCGAATCGGATGATGTACGACCTTTTTCAAGTTCCCCTGATTGAAAGAAATGGATAAACAAACCAGCCGATACAACAGCTGCCCCCAGGACTGCAAGTTCATTTCGACCGAGTAGGAAAATGGCTACCAGAAATAAGATTATCACTCCTATTATTCGCACGGCAAGCGCTTTCCAATCCTTTTTGGCACGCCATTGATTGTAACCAATTCCCCCTCCCACGAGAAGAATCAATAACCCCCATGCAATCAAAGGGGATGCGCCGGTAGGGACGGGAGTAGTATTCGACCCATTTCCAACCGAGGTTGCAGGTAACGAAATTGTTTTTTGTACGCTTTGTCGTTCTCCCGTGGTATCCGTGTAGGATATCTCCATCTCCAGCGTGCGTGGGATCAATTCACTTGTTGGAGTGGGGCTGCGCGAAACACTTCCGGATGAAGTAACGCTATTCGGAGAAGATGATGGAGTGCTTTTGCTGGCTAAGGGAAACGTCGCAATCGTGAAATCCCCTTTATTGAGATTACCCAGGATCGAGACATTGCTTCCTCCGCTTGAACTTCCAAGAGGAGTTAAAAGTTTGGCTACGACTGCCCCTGCATTGTTGGAACCAATATTGGCAATGCTCACGGATAATTGTGTCGCCGTCATTTCGGCACTCACTTCAAAATCAGTAGTGCCTCCTACAATGACTCCTATTTCCGAGCTTTGTTCCTGTGTTCCATTGCTATCAATGAAGGATAAATCAATCGTCAAAGGGTAAATTCCTGTGGCAATGTTAGGATCGGCTGCTACCGTGTACTGGATATTGACTTTTTCTCCCGGCTGGATAATGGAAATGTATCGTTTGTTGTCCGATCCAACGGGTAAAATCAGTGAGCTTTCTTCAGCCCATGAAAAAGAAATATTTGAGATGGGAGACCCACTTACGTTAGTTAAAGTAAAGATAACATTCGTTTGGTTTCCAGGATTCACGACGCGCGGTTCCAAGACAACGTCAATATTTTTCTGCACGCCGGTAACGGGAACAATGATTTCATGCAGTTCGGTTACGGGAAGTCCATTTCGCAAATAGGAAAGGGAAAGGATTACGGGATAATGCCCAGGTATGGTATCTTCTTTGACGCGAAATGAAAAAATGAGTGTTTTGGTTGCACCAGGTGCAATAGCGGATTCGACATCTGTTAGACTTACTGGTTCAAATTGATCTCCCACATCCAAAAAGGCATTCAAATCTTGAATGGTAATACTGGACCCTTTGTTATGGATGTCCACTGCAAGACTGACGGTGTCTCCTGCGTGGATAGTGCTTGGAAGAAAGTTGGTCTTTTGAATTTCGGCCAGGAAAGCAAACTCGCCCGGAAAATCTCCAAGTTGCGCATGGACGGAGGATCCTGCACTCAACAAAAATAATCCTAAAATAAAATAGAACACAGGATTCCTACTCCATTGGCGTGTCGTTGTTTTTCCATCTGCATCATTCATTTGTTTCATCTCCCTGTCCTATTTTTTCCATCATAATGAATTTGACCATCTTTCAATTCAATGACACGATCCGCATACTTGGCAATATCCGATTCATGCGTAACCAACACGATGGTTTTTCCTTGCTTGGCATGAAGGTCCTCGAAAATATCCATGATCTCATAACTCGTTTTCGAATCCAAATTTCCGGTGGGCTCATCTGCCAAAATCATGGATGGATCGGCCGACAAGGCGCGCGCTACTGCCACGCGCTGGCGTTCTCCTCCAGAAAGCTGGGAAGGATAGTGTTGAATTCGATGGGATAGGCCGACTTGATCCAGAAGCTTGGTAACGGTCGTATTGATTTCATTTTTCTCAAACTCATGAATGCGCATGGGCAAAGCAACATTCTCAAAAACATTAAGGGTAGGATAAAGATTGAAAGTCTGGAATACGAAACCAATGGCTTTCCCCCGAATGCGTGAGACTTCCGATTCGGAAAGAGCGGAAATGGACGTTCCTTCCAGGAGGATTTCACCTTTTGTCGGAATATCCAATGCCCCTACCATATTCAATACGGTGGACTTTCCAGAGCCGGATGCTCCCATAATAGCTACAAATTCTCCTTTTCGGATCGTAAGACTGATTCCTTTTACGGCTGGAACCTGCACCTGGTCCATCTGGTAGATTTTCCAGGCATCTTTAATCTCCAAAATAGGGATATCCGTAGAAAATCGTTTAATCGCCATACTTTATATGGGAGTGCAACCATTAATAGATTGACCTGTAACGAGATGTAACGAGTAATCTCTTCAATTGAAATAGGGTGAAACATGAAACAAGCTGAAACGATTTATAAAACCAAAAAAAGATACCTTGCACTAATGATTCTCTGTTTCTTCTACGGAGGATTCACCCTTATTATGGCGCTGATTGTGGGATATTCTACTTTCTGGAGAAGCCAAATCGCCGATCCGAGTCTATTCCAGCGTAGTATCTTTGATCGTGGACCTGCTGATGCCAATCGCTTTTTACCCCCGGATTTTAATCGCGCATTTGTCGAGCGCCTTCCCCTCGATCCTTTTTCAATTCTCACATCGCCCCCTATTTTGCTTTTCATATTAGGTGGGGTTCTCTCTATTCTTGCAGGGCTAGCTATTTGGAATTTGATGAGAGAAAAGGAAATTAAGAAAATCAGAGAGGAAACGGCAAATCACTTGTTGCTTCCAGAAGAACTCCAAGTGTTGGAAGCCTTGAAGAAATCCAACATGGAATCCACACAATCTCGAATAACAGCAGAAACAGGATTGAGCCGTGTCCAGGTGCATCGCGTGATCAACCGATTGGAGGCCAAGGGAATCCTCGAAAAGCACAAGTATGGACTGACAAACAAAATTATTTTGAAAAAAGAAATATTCGAATAAACTCAGAGTGCAAGCGCTGCTGTTTTTTTGCCTGATTGCATAGGCATATGCCCTTCCCTCCGTTGAAAAGGGAAAGGGATACACCATTTGCACTTTCTTTACCCGCCATTAAAAGACAACCCCGGAGCACCTTTTCACCCTTGCTACCTAATTATTCCCAAAGTCTGAATTCTCCAAGAGGTCTTTGGATTCTTTTATTTTGATTTCCTGATCAAAGTGGTTCAATCTGTGGAGAACTCTTTCGAGCATTATTTGGTCTCTTTTCTCACTGTATATTACGTGGAGTATGTTATTGATTGTTTGGATGGTTTTTTCGTCGAAGTTGGCTTCTCTTCTATTTTGGATGTCGGAATATGCAGACAGGAGGGTGTTGAGCAGTATGTTTTGTAATTCGGTTGAGATGTAGTTTACATAATTGAAGTCGTAGTCTCTTCGTCTCAGTCTTTCCATTTCTGTTTTTTGCATTCTTTCCTTAGCTTTTATTTCCATTTGTTTCAGTTGGTTAATTCCTTCGACTTGCTCTTGAAAATAGGCGGCCTCTTCGTGGTTGTTCTTTTTCTTCATTTTCTTAGCAAGAATGCGCATTCCTTTGGCGGCGTGTCGTTCTTGCCGCTTGAGGTGCGTAATAAAATATTTTCTACTGAATTCGACTTGTCTTAATCGGTTGTTCCACGTTTCCATCATTAACTGTTTTATTTTTTCAATCTCAATCTCTTGTAAAGGGCCAAGAGTAATGAGAATGTTGTTGAAGAACGTTTCAATAGGGCTTTCTGTGATGAAATATTTTTTTCTTTTTGCGTCCGAACCAATTCTAATTCCCTGAAATCCTTTTCCATCTACATTAACGTGAATATTTTTCCCAATTCTTATCTCATTTTGAATAAGGTTTGTTCCTTCCAACTCTTTAAGCGCCAGTTGTATACCAGTGTCTTTTTTGGCGTCTAACAACTCGAATATATCTCGTTGGAAAAGTCCGTCTGGGAACAGTTCGAGCAGGTATAGCACGCGACTGATTCGCGGAGTTTTCAGGCAGGTAACCCACTTGGTAGTAGGTTTGGATTTTTCCCCTACTTTATTTCCGTCTTTGGACATCATCTATGTTCATTAGTGGCTTAACCCCTATAAATCTCCGTAGAAAATCAACAGTTTTTCTACGTGGAGGTGAGAACGGTGAAGACCTTTCAAATAACGGTTCCTGAAGCCTTAGATTCACGGCTCCAGGAACAAAAGAAGAGCTTTACCACCCGAAACGCCCTGATTCTCCACTTGTTGAATCGGGGATTGGAGGCCCAAAAATGAGTCAAAATCAGACGATTTTGAGGATCGTCAGGTTGGCCAAGGAAGGAGGGGCTGAAAAGTTCCGTTCGTGGGAGCTCAAACTCATCGAAAAATGAAAAATCCACTCCGACTAGGGAATGGAAAAATTAGGTTTTGGATATGGATAAGCAGCAAAAGCTCACTTTAATCTTTTCGGAAACGACTTTCCCAATTCGCGCGCGCTATTGTACGCAACGCACGGCTAAGTTGTATGGCGCGAAGAAGCTTTTCCAGCTTCTTTATTCTCAAAATCGACTTTTTCATGGAAGCATCGCAGTTTCAGAAGATGGCAAGCGCTACTTTATTTTTGAAACAGGGGTACTTGAATGAATCCACATCCTGTTTGTACGTTTTGTAATCAAGAAAAACCTCCATTCATCGGACTCGGATTCGAAATTTTCTGCCCGAAACATGCTGAAGATGTTGGAAAAGCACTTTTAGAATTCTCTAAGAAGGCGAATCCATGAATAGAAAAGAAAAGTCTTTGCGCATTCGCGGAGAATGGACTTGCAAACAATGCAATGAAAAGTTTTATGAAACGACCCAACCAACAGTTTGTAAATGTAGACGCGGAGATTTTTATTTTTCAGGATCGCGCGAAGAAGAAGTCGTCAAAATAACGGTGGAAGGAGTTCACTACGAGACTATTTGCGACGAAAACAATAATGTCTCCTTTGCATTTCTAACAGAGAGTGGATCGCCCAACATTACTGCATTTGTTGATGATGAGGACAAAAATATACGATTTGTTCCAATTTTTAAGAAAAAAATAATGAAAAAAGATGCAACAGTAGTGATTTTCCCTGAAATACCAGTCGAATATGGAAGCGACTCCGAACTAGTCCATGAAATCAAGAGCTTTATCCACCGATATTTGGATATTTCATCTGAACATGAGATGTTCGCGACGCAATATATTTTGCTTTCGTGGGTATACGAAGCGCTAACCACTATCCCTTATTTATCGGCCCGAGGAGACTTTTCGACAGGGAAAAGTCGATATCTAGATACCATTGGAGATCTATGTTACTTACCTATTCATGCGAATGGAGCAACAACCGATAGTCCAATCTTTCGTTTGATAGGAACTTTTGGAGGAACTTTGGTCGCAGAAGAAATTGACAAAGAAAAAAGCGACACAACCCAAATGCTAACAAAAATAATCAATCTCGGCTACGAAAAGAAAAATTCCATCCTCCGCTCAGACAAAGAAGATCCAAATGAAATTGAGTCATTTAATGTTTTTGGACCAAAAGTTTTCTCAAGGCGATTTGAATTTCAAGACAAAGCGACTGAGAGTCGATGCATTACAGAATTAATGTGCGACACAACAAGAGAGGATATTCCAATCCAACTCCCACAAAAGTTCTTTGAAGAACAAAAAGTTCTACGAAATAAATTATTGATGTTTCGATTACGAAATTTACAAAAAGTTGACCCAAATGCGATTGAAAAAATTCGCTTACCCAAACAACTAGACTCTCGAATAAGACAAGGGCTCGCAAGCTTTGCCATCTTGTTTCATAATAATGAAGAAATCTTCACACAATTTTTAGACTTCGCCAAAAAACACCAACTAAAAATTAAAGAAGAGTTATCCACGAGCATCGAAGGACAAATAGCCCAATTTCTTTTCGACTACAAAGAAGCACCAAAAGAACAGCAGGAAAAAATTCAACCCCAACTAATCGCTAAATGCTTAAGTGAAAAATCAAACAAACCATTAACCCCTAATTTTATCGGTGTTCGACTAAAGAGTTTGGGAGTAAAGACGGTTCAAGGACATGAAGAAGAAGGCGGAAAACGTAAAACCATTCGCCACATCGTTTGGGATGAACCACTTTTTGAACGAATATTTCTGAAATACTTGCCGGAATATTGGATTGAAAAGAATAAGGATTATTTTGATACTGAGGCCCAGAGTCTCGTGCCTGCTGTGCCAAACGTGCCAGTCGTGCCAAGCTCTATCCACCTGGCACAAGCGGCACAAGTGGCGCAACCAGCACAACGTTCACCCATTACCCATGAAACAGACCCTGAACCCAATTCAGAGGAGATTGTTCCTCGGGAGCTGATTTGATTGAAAAAACCTATTCGAGTTCACCGCGCTTGGCGGATATCTCCCGAAACCGATCAAGCCATCAAGAAATGGTCAAAGATCTTAGGAGTCTCCGAGACCCAATTTGTCGAATCCACTATACTAACTGTATCTGAGGGCTTAGCGGAGAGTGCGACACGCGTGAAATCGCGTGTATCTGCCTCAATAGCTTCAAAATCCACTCAAAAAGAAGAGAAAAATACGCCCACCCCATCATCAAAGATAATAGAAAAGACTATACAAAAAGACACGGAGGAACCGTGACATGGAAACGAAAGCCGTTTTTAAAACACATGGAGAACCCGATCAGGTGCTATATCAGCTTATTCAACGAAATCACTTCCTCCCCTGGTATCGATTCTCGCCTGAGCATTGGGTAGCGATCCAATTAGGCAGACATCGAATTGCGGAGTATAATGAAGGAAAAATAGTGTCGCGATGTTACACCACGATGAAAGAATTTCAAGATAGTGTTTCCCTCCAAATATTATTCCTTGGAACCCCCTTAGTTGGAGTTAACCCCGAACTGTATGAACGATTCCGAAACGATGACGTTTTACAAACTAAAGCTATCGAAGCCGTTAGTTCTTGGCATCGTGACGGAACTCCCAATGCCAAAAGACGATTAGCACAAATCAGAATGTTTTGTCTATTACTCGCGATTGCAAAAGAAGAAGGGCGTTCAATCGAAGAAATTTCCATGGAAGGACATGAGGCAGACAAAAATCTTTCCCAAGAAACAAAAGCAGAAATCAAAGCAAAAGGCTCGTGCTTGGCCACTCCAATACTTATTGAAGAAATGATTAAAACCACTCAACAATAACACATAATTTAGCCAGAAAAAATAAAGTTGTGTGTTTTTTATTTTCTGGAACATTCATGCAGGCAAAAATATCTCTTGTTTTCCCGCAAAAACAGCTCTTTTTTCACAATTCAAATCAAAAGACAATGATTTCTGCATTGCCTGAAAAACATTTTTTCCAAAAATTTCAAAATTATGAAGACAACATGGACCTAAAGCGCTTCAATTTCATGAAGCAGTTTTCCCAAACTCTGACCCTTAGAAGTCAGACTATAGGCGAAGAACTTTCTTCTTTTTTCACGAATCACGGTCGACTCAATCAAATTCAGTTCTTCGAGCTCCTTGATACGACTCGACAATGTGGCTTCCCGGTCTACCGTCTTTTTGAGGTCCTTGAACCGCAAGCCCTTGCTCTTATAGAGCGATAAAAGCACTTTTACGATATATTTCCTTTCGAGAATCGTTGTATCCATACCTACCGAAATCGTAGGTATTTTACCTCAAATAGCTTTTACGCACATTAAATAGTGTTACTTACGCTGGCAGTAAGTATTTTAATGGGGGTTTTGTTCCTACTTTATGGTAAAGTATGCCCCGAATCGCCCTTTTTGGAACCTTTTGGCTTTTGGCTATTATCGGGCTGAGCGCGTGCATAAGTGCCCCTGAAAATCAACAGCAGGAGATTAACCCTATTGACATCCCCGAAGTTACTCCGAATCTAAAAATTGCTGGGATAGTTGAGACTGATGTTTTCCGACTCTTTCCAGCAATTCGACAAGTGAATTCCAACACTATATCCTATGAGGTAAGACGTTGTGCATTTGGCGAAGAAGCAGTTCCAGGTGCCAATTTTGGACGACCCGTAGTGAGTATTCATTCATTAGATGAAACAACATCTAAGCGCAATGACATTATCATGTCAGTGGTTGAAGATTCACGCGACTATGTGCAAACGCTCTCCGCACCGCTCCTTACATTTCTCATTTCAAATGAAAGTGACGTGAATTCAGGCGAAATAATTCTTTCCTATGATGAATCGGATAATGGTGACCAATATTGGGTTCCGCGACCATTCAGTTTTTCTCCTTCATTTTCAAAATTTACTGAATTAACCTTGGTCGGAGCTTCCGAAAATAGCGATTATGCGTATTTTTTCAATCCCGCATTGACTTCAAGGACCTATTTCTACGATCAAAATGAAAACTTGATTTTCACAGACGCGGGAAAACTGGGAGATAAGAATGCAACCTACGAATTCAATGAAATCCCTCCCGAAAAAATTTTGGATGCAAATATCTTGGGCTTGTGCGACAGCGAATTTGACTATGTCGAAATTGAACAGAATACTTTCCCTGTTTCAACTAGGAAAATTCCATGCAAACAAAATTTCGACCAGATCAGAATTGATAACCTCCAACCGAACGAATCAGCACTTGTTTCCCTTCACTATTATCCTATGCGACGAATAAATTTGAACATGGAGCATACACCCGATCCTCCATTTCAATGGCCTGTAAAGGAACAAAAAGAAGCCGCGATCAACATTCAAATAAACGCACAGTATTCTGCCAAGAAAGAGAAGTTATTCCAGATTGAATTAAAGTTTACCAATCGGGAATATGAGTATGATATCTATGATAATGTGTGCAAACCAATTAGTGAGAGTTCTTGAAATTGTTAATCATTGATTTCTCAGCTCTGTTCCTCATAAGAAAAGCTGTGAGGAACATGCATACTCTCTCTTCGCCAAAGAACCCTATTTTTTCGGAAATGTGAACAAAAACATAAAAAATACGGAAAAGAAGAATCCTTTTCCGAAACGGAACATCAAAAATCATGACCTTGGTGATTTGCTCGTTCTTTTTAAGAAAAAACAAAATGGAAAATTTCTATTTGTCTTACTCCTTTGATACCCCGTCTTCACAAACCATTGTAAAATCTTCTGTGACACTGAGTTCCATTTTTCTAACGTTTTTCCTCAATCGATTGATAACTGCAGGTTCTCCCTTTTCTTTAATATTTTCTTTCAATTGCCAATGTGTGAAGTTGGCAACAATATCCGCTATTCGAATAAGCGGATAATCCCAATCACCATCTTGCAAATCGCAAGACCCTAACCAATTTTCTGCATGCTCTCGTACTTTTTGCTTTGATGTTTCCCAACCATATCCTTTCAAGTCTTTGTCCCATCGCATGACGGTTTCACCTTTGAATCCCTGGATTTTTAGAACCTCAACCACTAACCATTCATGTTTAGCATAGATATCATTCATTGTGGTATATGCTGATGTTCCATCGTCTTTGAAAGTGATTCGCCAAAAGGGAATCCTGTCATAGTTTTTCTTATCAATTTTTCCACGAAAAATTTCTTTGTCAACATACAGAATAAAGAATTGAAAATCAGTCTTGGCAAGCCGATCCACAATTTCTTCCCATGAGCTATGTAAATTTACTCCTTTTTTTCCTGGCCAGCTTGTTTCAAGCCAATCACAAATTTTTTCAGCGGCTTTGAAATCCCGGGTTGTGATCGTGACAAGAGCGAGATATCGATTAGAGTAATTATCATATTCGATCTCACGATTTCCCGAGGCATCAAAACCAGCATAAATTTCCTTCAAAGAGTCCATAATTAGGTCTTTTCCAAATTAAGGTTAAAAAATGAATCAAACCACCCGTGCTAATCATGCTAATGAGATGTGAATACCATGATTGATCCAGCCGTCCCCAATGAGACACGCGAGCAAAACCGAATTGCAATTGTGATTGGTGTTTTTGCCATCTTGTTTGTTTTGTATCCTCACGTTAACCAATCTACTGATGAAATCAAACTTCTTTTTTACCTCACGGCCTTAGTAGCTATGTTTTACGGTTTGTATCTCTTTTTCATTGCCCTTGCGTATACCCCTGAAAGCGTTGGTCGAATGCATTCAAAATATTTTAACAAATTCAAAGAACTGGCATATTTCAATTATTTCATCGGCTCGTATGCAGCGTTTCTATTTATGGCCGTAATTGTTGTTTCGCTTATTTTTGGCGGAGTCGCAAAGGCAATTTTGGGTTTTGAAATCCCTCTAATAATTCAACAAATTCTTCTTATACTTTTGATTGCTGTTGAAGCGATTAAAATTTTTGGAGTGAATACAGAGGAAAAAACTGAAGAGCCGATTTGGTCTAGAAGAAGGCGGTACCATGAGCAAAAATAGTGCCGACTTTGTTAAGGCAAAGAAACTCTACTATGTTGAAAAATGGGCCGTTACTGAAGTTAACATAAAATTTGAGAATGTTGATGGAAACCAAAGTATTTCTGCTACGATGATTTTTGAAAAGGGCGGGAAAACTGAAACGATTGTATCAGGTGAACCAGATTTTGTTGACATGGCATTTAATTTCAAAACATTATATCGAGACGGTGAAACTAAGATTATAGATTTATCATCTACTCCAATTAAGAATGTCGCTAATCTTTACAAGAATGTCGAGTTTTTCAAAGACCTTTCCAAAGATAAGGTTAGAGAACTTATTGGAGAAATACAAAGTGGTAAATTTTTATTTCCTTCTGGATTTAACTTGCGTTCGACGATATTAGATGTCTTAGCTAAGAGATTTGATAATGAACATGTAAAATTCCTGCTCGCAAACTACAATGCATCTTTAGCGTTGCAACTAGCTGGGATGCCGTTATGGTATTCATCTTACCAGAAAATGAAGAATGCTGCAAATGACAAAGGGAGATTCGAAAATTTTGAGAGAATATTTAGCAGAGTTTTTAGGGAGACACTTGGTGAAATGCCTGTTATAAAGGCGTTTTTAGCGAAGGAAACAAAATACAAAGCCGATAGAAATTTATTGTTAAAAAATCTTGGAACCGAATTTTCGCGCCATAAAGAACGGTGGGATACTTACTACAAAACTACCGGCGGACAGATGGATGGAAATGCTGCAGTATTGCATTTTCTTGATGATTACGCAAATTTGTTTGAGATTATCAAACCTTCTCTTCAAGATATGGTCTCTATCGTGAAGGAGAAAAACAATGAAAATAATATCTCTTTAGAAAGTGATAATCAAATAGCAGCGTATCTCAAACAAAAGGGATTTTCTGATTTAGTTGACCCGATTGACCCAATACTGAGGAATGGCAGGAGTCATTACGCGCTTGAGCAGATAGAAAAAGGGAAGCTTCATATTTATAATACAAAATTCAAAGATAGAAAGCTGCTTAAAATTTATGATATACAAGATGTCATTGATAAGTACATGGAATTTTGTGACTTTGCTCGCGCGTTAGTAATTACTGATGTCCTTAACGACGAACTTCTTTTGCTAAAGGCCCTTGATTCGCCCGATTTTAAATTCTTTGTCATTGAAAATAAGACTTAGTTTATTGCTGTAACAATTTGTTCAACTTTTTTGATATTTTCCAAGAGTGTTTTAGTTTTATTATTCTCGAATTCTTCAAGCGAATAAATAATCTCACTATTATTAAGGTAGTTATAGTATTCCGCAAAGGATCGCGCTAGAATTTTGATATTAAATTCTAAAACTTTTCTAGTAACTTTTGGATCATAGTTTCGAGTTGTCTTTTTCAGATTTGCTAAACCTTTTCTGTGATAGGTTTGGAAAGGCAACATCAGCTTTTCCGTATTACTATGTGCTATTTTTGAAAAACTGCTGTACAAATTTAGGCGCAAGTGTCTTTCCATTTGACTATAATTTGGTTTGTGACCATATTCTATCATCTCTTGGATAAGGTCAAAATTATTTGTATCTAAGCAATATACGACTCGCAGCATTCTTTCGTAATTTGCTCTCAATATTGTGACGGATTCGCCCAAACTTCCTTTTAATGCTAAATCTTCTATTATTCGGGATGCGTCTAAATTTTCCACAAGAAAATATTCATAAATTACGGATGATTTCCAACTAATTTTTCCATTTTTGTAAAAAAGGCCTTGTATTGATTCAAAAAGAAGTTGTCGAACTTTTTCACATTTTTCTAATAGCTTCTTCAATTCTTTTTCATTATTACTATGGATACTTTTTTCTTCATTTTTAGATTTTTCTTCGAATGTTTCTTCGCTAGTCGCAAAGGAATGAATAATTTTTTGTAATGTTGATTTCATCCGTTGATTCCTTCATGGTTACAAATTCTTAGATTATTATCTAGACAACGAACATAATGAGAAAGGCCGTAAAAAGCATTTGGTCTAATACTCGCTATGGATAAAAAAACCGTACTTGAGCTTGAGGATGCCGTAAAGACCCTGAAAGTTTGGATGAATCAATCTGCGGCTATGGTGACTCCAGAAATAAGAGATGCCGCTCTAGAATTATTTCAGTTAGGTAAATGCGATCTGGCAGTATCAAAACTTGCTTTTGATGGTGGTCACTATCCACAAGCCCTATCACTGTTACAACAGTCAGTAGAAAAACTGGGAAAAAGTGGGTTTTTAGTGACCGGTCAGGAGAAGCCTGAAAAGCTGGCCACTCATTATTTTTATGAGCCGGTAAGTAAAAAAATATTGGATACCAACGCGACCGCATTTGACTATTTTACTGAAGTTTCTAAAATTGACCTGCCATTTAGTTCTGATTTTTCCGAAATCAGAAGAAATGAAGTGAAACTAAGAGAGATGTCCAAAGAAAAAATCAATGAATTTTTTAATTCTTTTGATGAAGGTGTGGCGCAAGTAATGGATGATGGTTTTATCGCTACAGAATTGAATAGACAGTTTGGCTTTTATGAGGGAAAAATTGATGTTCATCATCTCAATGTCGCACGTAAAAGTGCTAAAGAACAAACTCCACGCGTTAGAAATATGTTGCTAAGTGTTCTAAACTGGGCAAAACTAACAAGCTTGGTCGTCTTACTTACATCGCATTATCAGTCCTCCAGATACCCCTATGACAATAAGGGTGCGTCCTACTCTGATGATTATCACATAAAGTATGTTCAGAATCTTGGGGTTATTCAAGCATATCCATTAGTGTATATTCAAATTCAGAATCTATTCACGTTTTTTGGAGATAGTTATGGATTAGAACTGAAACAAGTCACGGATGATTAAGAATTATGTCAGGGTTTCAACCACGTCACAATTACAATTAAGAATGTGGCAATTGTCATCAAGATTGTTGCGATTGCCATCCATTTTTGCATCTTTGTTGATGCCCTCATTTCATTGATTAGTTCCCGGCCGCTTCGCCGTTCCATTTCAAACTTTACCATCGTTAAATAATTTTTGTTGATGGTGTGGGATGTAATTAGTCTCAAATCTTCATCAGATAGATCGCTGACCATTCCATTATCCAAAGAACGGTATAACTGATCCAAGTGTTCAGCCTTATTCATGTCAGTTCTCCATTTTTGGTAGTTCACGTATCAGGAGTGTATTCCTTCCTTGTCGTTCCCACAGTAGCTTTGTGCCTTTTTCCCATAGCATCAAGTGCATGAGTTCGACGGGTATGGTGGCATGGTAGCGGAATGAGCCGTCTTTGTTGGCGCTTTTCTGGATTTTGGAAGTTGCCATAGGGAAAACATTACCATTATATGGATTGCTTCCTATAAGGTTTGTTACCTCTAAAAGGCTAAAAAAAGAGCATCTTGATTTTACGAATAAGCGTCCTCCGGGGCCGTTTAATTTTTTGTAAGGTAGCAAACAGGGTAGCCTCTTTTCTTTTTTGGAGATGGAATGGCATATGTCGGTGGAATCAGACCGATTTTATCACTACGAACTTTTTTACGAACTACTGAAAGGCCGAATCTGGCCCGAAAAATTTTCTCGCAAATTTTGCTTTATGGTTTTTTCACCGCACTTATTGATTTCCATTCATTTAATAGTGCTATGGCTTCCTTTTTTTCTACGCCGCCTTTTACTATTATTTTACCAATTTTATTTTTTTTAAGAATGTAAAATGTTCTTGTTTTCCCATATTCTCCATGTGGACATCCATAGATTACTTTGGATATTCCAGCATAAACCATTGCTTTTGCACACATTAAACAAGGTTCCACTGTGGTATAGAGAATAGATCCTTTCAACGAGTCTTTTTTCCGAGATGCTTTTCGAATAGCAGAAATTTCAGCATGAGCTGTAGGATCGTGCTTCCCGCCCTCTTGACTTCGAGATTTAGCGACGATTTTATCACTTTTTACAATGATACAACCGCATGGATAATCGCCGCGATTTAATCCTCTTTCGGCTTCTATGAGAGCAATTTTCATTATCCGTTGATCTGAGTTGCTTTTCATAGTTAAATCCACTTTTTCTTGTTTAGGGCAGCCCACACAATTTTTTCAATGAGTTGATGACCTTTATTATTCGGGTGAATTCCATCATTCAATGTAGAAATGAACGTTTTATTATTTAATATAGCAAATGCGTTGACAAAATAGACTTTTTCCTCCATACAAATTTTCTTCAAGGCTTCGTTGTACTTTTCAAATTGCTTTAAACGATACGACCCTTTTGGGTACCATGGAATTGGATCTACTTTGCTTTCATCGCATGGCTTTATTCCCAAGAAAACCATTTTATCTGAATACCTTCGCGTCATCTTTATTAGACGACGAATATTGCGCTTGAATATAGGTAGAGCAACCTTATTTTGTTTCTTTTTAGGTAACCAGATAGCATCGTTCCCCCCTCCGGAAAAAATGAAAATGTTTTGCTCAGTTGGATCATCATCTAAGCGAATCTTAGCCTCACTTTCAAATCTTTTAACTAATCCAGTTGTTGTGCCACCTGAGATCCCAAGATTATAGATCAGTAGATATTTGTTATTTGGAATATTTTTCTGATCTAATTTCTCTCGAATTCGTGAAACCCATCCGCCTTTTTTATCCCAAGCACCATAGGTAGTTGAATCACCAAAAACCAAAATATGTGTCATAGTCAAACTCCAAGAGATTCTTTTACCCACTTTTCAAGTTTGCTTTCATTTTTTGCGACTCGAACAAATTCTATTGCTGGCAAATCGTATGAGTGTACTTTCTTTGTCTCTACAATAATTTGCTCTATTTTTTCTTTGGTCGTTTTGACAAGGAGCATTGTTTCATTAGAAGATTCCATTTTTCCCTTCCACCAATAATATGACTCAATACTGGGAATAATATTCCCACATGCCACCAGCTTTTTCAGCAGGAGATTTTGAACAATTTTCTTGGCTTCGGAACGATCTTTACAAGTAATAAATCCGATATAAATCATTCTAGACTTTTTGTTTTTTCCTTTATATTACTCACTCGTAATTAGATTATTAGGGGCTTCTACAGAGGTGTTCATGGACAATCTTCATCCCGTTAAGACCCTTCACAATGAGCATAGTTCCTCGACCACTTCCCTCTGCCATTTTCCCGATGACAATCCCTTTCCAATGAAAATTAAAAGTGCACACTGCGCACTCGTCTCCAATATACAACCACTTCACTTTTGAAATTTGGTATTTTTCGTCTTTTATTTTGTTAAACGTCTTTTCAAAAGCTATCCTTATCTCGTCTATTCCTTTGAATGAACCATCCGTAAACTCATATATTGCATTGACATCGATGAATGGTTCTACATTTTTGAAATCGTGAGAATTAGAGGCCTTTTCATACTCCATCAAAAAATTATCCAGTACTTTTTCTTCCATAACCCCCAATAGTGCCCTTAATCTTAAAATAACTCCTTGCTCTATCTAGCATATGCAAGTTACAAAGTATTGTCACTGTTGTCTATTTATTGAGGAAAATGAAGCGCGGATTCTTATCGATCCAGGAAGCTATTCAAATCCCCCCTTCGATTTGAAGCTGAATGCTATTTTCATTACGCACCAACACTCGGATCATATCGATGTGAGTTTGCTGAAGAATATTTTAGCCGAAAATACTGGTTGTCCAATTTATACATGTCAAGACGTGTCCGAAATATTATCCAAAGAAGGAATTTCATCAACTGCTCTCAAAGAAGGACAAGTTATCACAGTCAAAAATACTCCAATAAAGACTGTGGGAAAAGAACATGCTATTCTCTATCAGAAAAGTCCATGTATGAATCACGGATTTCTAGTTTCAAATCGATTTTTCTTTCCCGGAGACGCACTAACAATTCCTAATGAATCTGTCGAAATTCTCGCCCTGCCCGTAGCCGGCCCCTGGTTGAAACTCTCAGATGCAATTGAATATGCTATAAAAGTAAAACCAAAAATAGCATTTCCAGTACATGACGGAATTCTCAAAAAACCTGGAACAACAAACACCATTCCTCAAATCAGCTTACCGCAACAAGGAATTCAATGGATTATCCCTGAAGACGGGAAAAAAATGGGGTTTGGCTAGTTTCAGAAATTAGTCTACTGGAATCTTTTTTGTTTAAATTAAGAGTAAAAAGAACGCCCCACCTCCACGGTGGCGATTCGTTTCACGCCAGCTGGATCACAATCTCTTTCGCATTGAGTTTTGGATAGACATATTTTCCCTTTTTGGATTTGACAATAAGGTGGCTTTTTTCGAGCGCATTAAGGTCGCGGGATATGGATTCCTGCTTTCTTTTTGTTTTTTTGGCTAGCTGTGAAACACCCAATGGTTTTTCATCATCATATTCAATAAGTTGCTGAAGCAAATGAAGCTTCTGTGGAGACAACGCCTCCAACATACTTTTCCAATCCTTGAAATAAATCACATGACTAGTCACTTTAATGAGTTTTGGGTTTTGGAAAACGGCCTTAAGGTCTTCCCGCGGGTTCCCCCCGATTCTGAAAACGATCCTTCGCCCCATCATACGTATAGCACACTCCGTTATATATAATTGTTTTGGTATTGAGCCAAATACCATCTCCAGTTTCCCATGACCTTCTCATAGTAATATATCACCGCCTCATACGAAACAGGACGATTATGATACTCCTTTTCTCCTGGACCTATGAAAAAATTATGCATGTGAATGGACTCCTTTTTGTTCCCGTCAATTTTGACAATTTCAATTGGATGACTATCTTTCCAATGAAGCTGAATGATAGCGAATGATTCAATAATCGAAAAATCTTCATCAGCCCGAATCCGGACGACCATTTTATTCTGTTCGGTTTCATCGAGTGAAACTATCATTTTATAATTTTTCAAATCGCTCATTTTAGCAACCGCCAGCATTCAATTTATATTGTTAGGGAAAATTTTTGCGCGAATTCATACCTTTATTTTTATACTGTTGACTACAAAATAGCAATATGCCCCCTATTCTCAATGTCAACGCCATCGACCACATCAACATGTCCGTGAAGGACCTGGAGAAGAGCGTGCGGTTCTACCGAGAGGTGTTCGGCTTCGAGATCAAGGAGGACCAATCCAAGGACGCTTCCTACATCATCGGCAATGCGCACGTGAAACTCTGTTTATATGAGGACAAGAATTTACATGTCAAGGAAGGGCTGAACCATTTCGGCTTCCACATCGAAAATTTTGATGAGATAATTTCAAGATGCAAGGAAATGGGAGTGCCGGTTTCCTATGATGGAGCAATTGAGTGGAAAAACCCCGCGCGATCCAAATCCATCTACATCACCGACCCCTCCGGATATGTCATTGAATTAAGCAACCTTCCCGGGGGCGGGTTGTGAATCACGCAATCGGGTTTATGGCAGTGATCCCCGGAATATTATTGAAATCCTTTACGTTTTCAGTGTAAATGACATGGGTTTTATTTCGTAGTGCCGTTTGGGCTAAAACAACATCGTAATAGTCAAGACGCTGCTGGCCGCAAATCGCAACCGCTTCGCGAATGCTTATCGGGTCATCCACCAATACTATGGGAAACATCTCGCAAAAAAAGGAGATGAAATCGCCGACTTCTTGAGAATGGGTGCCTTTCTTTTGAATCATCACGCTACCAAATTCGCGCAAATTCTGCATTGCAATAAGAAAATGATCCTTATTCTCTTCCACTTCTCGCATAAACCGTTGGGCTTTGGCGTGCTTTTCCTTCTCGTTCGCATCCGCAAAATAAACGAGGATGTTGGTGTCAATTAGGGCTGTCCCGCTCATTCGAACACCTTTCAAAATCATTCTCCGTCTGAATCGCCCACGATTTTATGCAAGTGCTCAAACCGTTTTCCTTTGTAAAGGTCGGCGCGCTTAAACGTTCCCACGCCTAAATCAATATCACGATTGGATAATTCCCAGGCTTTTTTCCAGGCCCGTTTCCGTCTGTTTTCTTTATCTAATAATTCGAGGGCCTCTTCTACGGTCGCCGAGATGGCCCCTTTTTTACCGCCTTTTTCCATGGCCAATTTTGTCAATAGCTTATCCTTTTCATCACTAATGGAGATTAAACGCTGTTTCATAGTAGATATGGGCATTCCAACTATATATGGATTACCATATATATCCTTTTCGAGGGCGGAGCGCCGAGAAAAAAGGGCCGCTGAAACCTACAGACGGGGAATTCCTTTCTTGGGATAAAACTGCTTCACCGGGTACGGCGCGATGGGGGCTTTTCGAAAAACCCTCCTTGCTTCAAAATTCGTTTCAAATCCATTTTCCCTTTTTCCTTCAACGCGTAATTCACCTGCACGATGGGCTTGTTGAGCTTAACAATGTTCCCCAAATCAATAGGAGTGCCGGAAACCACATAGTCACAATCCGCCTTATTCAACGTCTTCTCCAGTTCGCTGATCTGGATTTTGGAATAACCCAGCGCAGGAATCACTTCTTTCAGATTGGGATATTTGTCGAACGCTTTCCGAATATCCCCCACCAGGAAGGGTTTGGGGTCTAGGATGATGGCGCCCTTCTCTTTAGCGAAAACGGTTCCCGCTCCAAATGGCATACCCCCATGCGTCACGGTGGGACCATCTTCCACCACCACCACTTTTTTCCCACGCAACCGAATCTTAGAATCGGTATGGAGTACAGAATCCGCATGGATGATTTTAGCCTTTGGATTATAATGCTGAATGTTCCGCTGGGTCACCTTGATTTGGGACGGGTGCGCGGCATTCTCCTTGTTGATCACAATAACGTCGGCCATGCGCAGGTTGGTTTCGCCGGGATGATAATGCATCTCGTCCCCCGCCCGCAGGGGGTCCACAATTACGAAAAGGAGATCCGGCTTGATGAACGAAAAATCATTGTTCCCCCCATCCCAGATGATGACATCGGCTTCCTTCTCGGCGCGGCGGAGAATTTTTTCATAGTTCACCCCCGCGTACACAATTAATCCCTCCCGGATGTGTTTCTCGTATTCCTCCCGCTCCTCAATGGTGGCGCGGTGGTGCTTGAGGTCCTTGAGCGTGGCGTATCGCTGCACTTCCTGCCGGGTGAGATTACCATATGGCATGGGGTGCCGGATGACCACGCCCCGACGCTTAGCCAGCTTGAGCAACCCCCCAATTTTCCTCGTGGTCTGGGATTTCCCCGAACCGGTGCGCACCGCGCAGATGGCGATAACAGGTTTGCTCGATCGCAACATCGTGGCATCCGGCCCCAATAGCCTGAAATTGGTTCCCGCCGCCAGGCATTGAGAGGCGCGATGCATCACATACTCATGCGACACATCCGAATACGCGAACACCACTTCATTCACCTTGTATTCCTGAATGAGTTGAGTCAGCTTGTCCTCCGGGAAGATGGGAATCCCTTTAGGATAGAGCTTCCCGGCGAGCTTGGCGGGAAACTTCCTCCCCGCTATCCCTGGTATCTGGGTGGCCGTGAAACATACTACATCATAGAAAGGATTGTCCTTGTACACCTGATAGAAATCGAAGAAATCTCGTCCAGCTGCACCCATGATGATGATGCGGCGTTTTACGAATTGAAGGGGAGTTGTGGGCCCGGCCATTCTGGTTCACCATTCACAGGAAAAATTCCTTGCCTTTTAAGAATGCGCTCAGGGCACGGGCGAATTCATCATCTTTGCGCGCGAGCCCAGTCAAATGCGTTTCCTGCAGAATCTTAAAATCACTCATCGCTGAGGCCAATTCGTCTTTTTCATTAGCAATCATCTTACCTTTCCATATCTCTTCCAGTGCGCCCTCGGCCTTAACAAAACGCCTTGTTTCTTCCACCACCAACCGCCCCTCCTCGATGCGGGGCCCCGACAAAGGATGAGAGTGGGCTTTAAGGAACGCCTCCGCATGCCCTGCTTCCACCACTTTCGGTCCAATCCTGGTTTTGGATTTCTGCAGGATAGGATTGGCGACATCGAAGAAGAGGTAACAATCCTCCCCCCCACTCGTATGGGTGAAAGTGCGTCGCACGATGAAATCATTCTGCTGCAATCCGGTGGAGGCACGCCGGGACAATCGAGCGAGCTGCCCCCACACCACATCCTCGACGATTCCTTTTGGATAAGAAAAATGCAGGCCGATGAGCTCTTCCGTCTGGAACCTTTTTTTCAATTCCTTTTCTGGCAAAGCCTTTTCCTGGTGACCGAAAAAGAATGTCATTCGGGGGCGGTTGAGAAAGCTCCGGGCCGCCATGATAAGACGGGCGAACTGGTTATAGGACAAGGCCGCGGCCACATTACGAATTTTATCGGTGGGATCCACGACCACCAAGAACGCGCCTGGAAAAAGCGATAGGGCCTCGGACTCGGAACCGTATTCGTTTTCCCTATCAATCACCGTGCCCTCTTTCCAAAAAGCCATGGCGCGCAGCGCTTTCTCGAATGTCCCATATTCCAGAATAAGCAATTCCACCAGATACCCTGGCACCCCCTGGTACCGGGTGTCCGCTCCATACACTTGGATGCCCTTGAAGAATTGTTTGAGCAGACGAACCTGATTCCGTTGATAGATTTTCAATCGACGTTTGACATAGGAGGTATGAAACGGGGTGCGATCCACGGCAGAAATCTTCTCAGTAGCTTTTCCCACCTTAAACACCGGGACAATTTCCACATCGAACCCATCGATATTTCCCCGGACGTAGGGGTGTTCGCTGTAGGCTTCCTCATGGGGATTTTTACCAAAAATGAAATGGCCCAGTTTCAATCCGTGCTTCTCGAAGGATTCCCGTTTGAGGGAAGGGGAATAATACACGAAAATATCCAAATCCTTGTCCCCCGCGAGATGCGTGTCGCGCGCGATGGAACCGGCGAGCACGGCACCTTTATGGGGGCCGCGGGTCTTCCGAATGGTGCGCATGATCCTCCGGCACAATGCCTGTTCCGCGGTCCGTTCTTTCTTGGAAGGAACGATATAGGTCAACACTTTCCGTGAGAGCGCTGCTAAGGAAACCATATGCACGGGAAAACCCCCTGCTTAATATATTCCACCGTGGTTCTCCCCTCCATGGACAAACGCATCACGTCCATCCGGGGCGAATTATTGGAAGACACTCCCCACGCCCGCATCTACGAGGGGTTTCCCTACAACGAGTACGAGGCCAAGAAGCCTGTTTTCACCCCCCCTGAACAGGAATTCGCTGACGCATTGGCATCTGCCCTGAACGCGCGCACCCGCAGTGAAGAATGGTCGCACCGACTCCCAACAAACGTCGCCAAATCATTCGTCACGCCCTTCAAGATGCGCATGATTACCCTCGTTGAAAGTAATGAGCTCGTGGACAAACTCCCCTCGGAAGAGGATTGGGAGACCCTCCACGCGGTGTTGACGGGATTGCTCCGCGAGCACGGGGATATCGTGAAAGACATGGATGCTTTCGCTACCTATGTATTGGATTATGGGGTGGGGTATGCGCAGATAGGGTCGCTCCTCCGCGACCCCCACTTGGAGGAAGTAATGGTGAATGGGCAGAAACGAAATGTCTTCGTCTACCACCATCGCCATGGTACTTGCAAGACTAATATCTTCGTGGAAGCGCACGACCCCCACATCCTGCGCATCATCACCAAGGCATCCAAATATGCCGGGAGAAAATTTCATGAGCACGAACCCCTATTAGACGCCCGCCTCCCCGATGGATCACGCCTCAATGCGACATTCGAAACCGTCACCCCATTTGGTCATTCCATCACCATCCGCAAGTTCACCCGCAACATGCTGTCGGTAACCCAACTCATCGCCAACAATACCCTCACCTTTGAGACAGCCGCCTTCGTGTGGGTGATGACCGAAGGGATGGGAGTGAAACCCATGAATATGATCATCACCGGGGGCTCAGGATGCGGAAAAACGACCTTCCTCAACTGTGTGGGGAGCTTCATCCCATTTGGGGATAGGGTCATCACCATTGAAGACACGGCCGAACTCAAATTCTTCGATCGGGAGAATTGGATTTCCATGGAAGCCCAACCCCACACCCGAACCAATCCCGGGACGGACATGAATGATTTGCTCACCAATGCCATGCGGATGCGGCCCGATAGATTAATCGTGGGGGAAGTGCGGGGAAAGGAAGCCGAAACCCTGTTCATAGCTATGGACACCGGTCACCAGGGGTGCATGGGAACCCTCCACTCCAATTCCGCGCGCGAAATGCTCGTGCGCTTGACAAATGATCCCATGAACGTGCCCCAATCCCTATTGCCGGTGTTGGATATGGTGGTGGTGCTCCAGAAAGTGAATGATGTGAAACACGGCCTCCAACGCCGAGTATCTCAAATTGCGGAAGTGTCCCACATGAACCAGAGCATCCTCCTCTCCAACCTCTTCGAACGCCACCCGGAAACCGATCTGCTGATGCGCACCGACACCCCCTCCCACCTGATGCAGGTGCTATCCGATGCTGCTGGAAAGAACAAGCGGAGCATCCTCCAAGAAATTCTTGTTCGCCAGCGCGTGCTGGAATGGATGATCCGCCACCGCATATTCGACCCGGCGGACGTGGAAAAGGTGGTGCAGCAATACTACTTCGACCCGGCCGGGATCGTGGACCAAGTGACAAAGGAACTGGAAGACATCAACCCCCCTCCCCCGCGGAAGAAATGAATGGGATTTACTCTCTGGCGAATCACCCGATTGTTTATATTCCAGTAAGCCCTAATGGGAAGCATGCGTTTATTGGGAATAGGATTGGCCTTTTTGCTCGTTCTCTCATTCGCCTCGGCCGATGCCCTCCTCGTGGACCCGGTGGTGGAGAAAGGGAAACCCGGCGCCACGTTTGACTTGGGAAAGATCGAACCCGGCCAGGGGATTGAGGTCATCCTCTCCAAGGACACCGGGTATGGGGCGTCCGCATTCTGGACCCAATTTGAATGGACCTCTCTTTCGGATGACAGCCTTCGGGCGCAGGATTCCCAGATTGGCCAAGAAAGCCTTGTCGGCCGAATACAAGCCACCGGATTCACTGAGGAAGGAACGTACCACGCCACCCTCGTCCTGAAAGGCGACCCCACCCTATTACAAGAGGAAACCTACCACGTGATATTTACTGTTCAACCCACCCTCGTGAAAGGTAGCTTGGCCGTGAGGGGGGTAGAAGGAAGGGTCAACCAGGAAATGACCTTTGATGTCCTCCTGGTGAATGATTCCTCTTCCCCCGTGCGCATCCGCGTACAACCCGAGCTACCGGGAACATGGAGCTCGCCGCGCGAGATCCACTTGGCTCCCCGCTCATTCCAGAATGTGGAGGTTGGCATTACCCCCCGATTCGCGGGAGAGAAGACTTTCCCCCTGCACCTGGTGAATACTGAAACCAATCACATTTATTCCACGCTCCAGGGCAACCTCACGGCCCGACCCGAACTCAAAGACCGGTACGCGGCGGGGTTATACGGATTTCCATTTTTTACCATCTCATTAGTGGCGAACACCCTGGCGAATGCCTTTTTTAGCCTTCTCCTGTGATGCATCATTTCATGTCGCCCAATGATAATCCCATGAAGCCTAATGAACGCCTGGCCCACCGGCTCTACACCGAGATTCAGGCCAATACGATTACGGACATTCCCCGCTTCAACACGCGCAAACGCGAGCTCGCAGAAGGTTTGGGAATCGCCCACTTACCCCCCAACCCGGATTTATTGCCCCTCATGCCAGGGGCATTGAGGAAGGAACAGCGCGCGCTTTTCGCCATCAAACCTGTTCGCAACATTTCAGGGGTTGCCGTCCTCGCGGCCATGGTGAAACCCCACCTCTGCCCGCATGGGACGTGCATCTACTGCCCTAAAGGATTACACCACCCCGCACCCCCCGCTTACACGGGGGATGAACCCGCGGCCCAACGCGGATACCGGAATGATTTTGACCCCTATCGCCAAGTCAATGGCCGCATTCAGCAGCTACAAGCGGTGGGCCGGGACACTGACAAGTGCGAGCTCATCATCATGGGAGGCACCTTCCTCTCGATGCCCCTGGATTACCAATATTCCTTCATGCAAGGATGCTTAGAAGGGCTCGCCGGGAAACGATTTCCATCCATGGGGGAGACCATAGCGGCGTGCGAAACGAGCGCGAACCGAGTCATTGGCATCACCATGGAAACCCGCCCGGACGTGGCCAAAAAGGAAGACATCGCCCGCATGCTTTCATGGGGGAGCACCCGCGTCGAATTGGGGGTACAAACCATTTACGATGACGTACTTGAAAAACTGAACCGCCAACACACGGTGAAGCAGACTATTGATGCCACGCGCCGATTGAAAGAAAGCAGTTTGAAGGTAGGCTATCATATGATGGCCAAACTTCCCCATTCCGAATTGAAACGGGACATGGCCGCGCATTTAAACATATTTTCAAACCCAGATTTCAAGCCAGACATGGTGAAACTCTACCCCGTCGCCGTGGTGGCCAACACCGCGCTCTATGGGATGTGGAAACGCGGCGAATATGAGGAGATGACTCAAGAGGAAGCGGTGGCATTCTACGCGGCACTGAAACCCCGCATTCCGGAATGGGTGCGAGTGATGCGGGTGCAACGCGATATCCCCACTCCCAATATTTCCGCCGGGGTGAAGAAAACCAACCTCCGCCAGCTGGTGGAAAAACGAATGAAAGAAGAGGGAACACGCTGCCGCTGTATCCGGTGCCGCGAAATGGGATTCAAAAAGGTCAAGGAAGGGGTTTCCCCTCAAAAAATAGAATTGGTGACCCGCTCGTATGAAGCCTCCGGAGGAATGGAGTATTTTATTTCCGCCGAGGACGTGGAACAGGACATCCTGGTGGGGTTTATCCGCCTCCGGATCCCCCACCTCCCATTGTTCTCCGAACTGGCCGACTCCGGATTCGTGCGCGAAGTGCATGTATATGGCCAATCTGTTCCCCTGGGGGAGCAAAATGTCACAAGCGGCCAGCACAAAGGATGGGGCCAACGCCTGCTCCAGGAAGCCGAGCGCGTGACTAAAGAGAAGCACGGTTTATCCCACGTCAACGTCATCGCCGGAATTGGAGTGAGGGAATACTACAAGAACTTGGGGTATGTGCAGAACGGGGCGTGGGTGCGGAAAAATCTGAAAGGATGAATCATTTCCTCAATAATCTTTCCAATTTTTTCTTTTGTGTTTGCAGCAATCTTAGTTTTTCCCGCAGTAATTCGGGTGGCTCATTCCGGACCATCAAGTTGAATTCCTCCGCGAGATACAATTGGTTGGTATAAATATTGATATCAATAATGGTCTTCATCAAATTCTGAGAAATGTAATACTTTTTCAATCTGGAATAATATAATTTTTGATTCGACTTACGAGCTATTGCCATCTGTCTAGAAATCACTTCTAATTCACTTTTCGCTTGTGCGGAATCATAGAGGTTATTCTCAATTTCGGTTGCCTTATGGATAGCGATAGATGGGTTTCCTCGGAAGGCATATGTCCATTTCAAATCCTTCATCTGTTGCATTTGAACGCCCATTTGCAATACCATATTATCCTGGAGCGATCCCGGATGCCTTTTCAACCAGGAAATAATCTTTGATATCCGCCGAATACGCAAGTCCGCATATTCCGACACCGCATTGGAGAAAGTAATTACGTTAAGGAGATTTAACACTATCCCATCAATGGAACGGAAATTTTGTAATGGCACATGACTCATTTTGCCTAATGTTTGCTTTAACCCCCGTATGTCCTCAGATAAAGGTTTAAGCTGTTTCCTTAGCTCGATCCACTTGTCCCGGGGATTTCGATCTCTCCTCCTATTGGGCTTTTTAGGCATTAATGGGTTGGGAGATTGGAATTTTTAACCTAATTGGTAAAATTCAATTACCCATTTCCCGCTGGAAACGTCTAAGTGCCTTTTTGGAATATTCCAAGTCTTTCCGAATAATATCCCGCGTGCGTCCTTTGAACCGCAGTCCGGTCAGACGGAGGATTTTCAGCTCATATGTGAGGCGTTGAATATCACGGGAGTAATAATTGATTCCAGAGGTAAAAAATCGGTCGATCAATTGGGGGGAAGGGGATAGGTTTTTCTGTAATCTGTCTTGATGCGCGTCCATAGCTTCTACGAATTTCCTTTTCCAATCAATACCTTCAAGTGAATATCCTTCAAAAGCTTTAATCTCCGGTCCGATATTGAGCAATTGCTCAACTTTTCTCTTCTCTTTTCGCCATTCACTTTTCCAGGTCTCCAGATTCCGGATATATCGCTCTCGATATTTTGATGTCGCCCCGGTGAGGGAGGATGCGGATGTCAACCAATCCAATTCAATATCCAGCCGATTAATCTCAGCCTCAATATATTTCACGTAAGCCGAATGAAACCCCAAAAGAACGGGAACGGCTCCCTTCAATTCACTAATCGTTTGGATCCTGATTTTTCCCATTCTATTGCGAGTCGTCCGGTATTCTCGGCGTTTTTCTTTTAGATCCGCTTCTCCCTCCGCCACTTTCCTTTGGTGCAATCGCCGAAGCGCCGCTAAACGATAGGTAATCGAACGATACCGCCGATTCCTTCCAAATAGATTGACCATCAACTGGGAAGATCCTCGGTAATGAGAGGATAATGCTTGTTTCACCATATCGGGGTATACGCGCTCAACTGCCGATGTCCCGAAATAGATTGGTCTACGCGGCTCGGTCACCATATCCGGACGCATGACTATTCCGCGACGCCACACATTTGCACGCTTGGCTTCCCGCTCTAAAAAAGCCAAATCCCGCTTGGCTGTCTTCTTGGGATACGATCGTCTTTCTCTAGACCCCATGTTCCCCAATACCATCGCGCGACTTTAAAGGGTGTCACTCCCACCAATATACATGATCCTCATCGCCACCATTGGTTCGGGAAAAGGGACGTGGGGACATGTCCAGCGGGTGATGAAAGAGGGGGATTGGGAGAAAACGCTGCTCATCGGGAACGATTGGAGTAAGGAGCATTTCTCTTTCCCGGAGGGGATGGATGTAGAATGGATCGTGCTCCATGCGCAGGAACCATTTGAGCAGATCAAGGAGCAGATCGCCGCCCGGTTGGATAAAAAATCGTATGGGGTGTGCCTGTCCTCGGGCAGCGGGAAGGAACATTCAGCCCTCCTCGCAGCGCTGCTGGAAAAAAGGGTGAAATGGTCCATCGCCTACCTTTCAAAAAGCCAGCTGGCCATCTACGGAGGGGAGAAGGATGCTTGAATGGGTGCTCGCCCTCCTGGTTCTCGTGCTCGCGGGAATCAGTTTCTTCCTCTACAAACGCGTGGAGGCGCTCAGCGCCTTTGCCAATGACCTGCAATTCGCCAAACAGAGTCAATCCGTGAAATATGGGAAAATGAGCGAGCACTGGATTCCTCTGTCAGAAAAATTTCCTTACGAGAAAGAACGCTTCCGCTTCCTCGGAAACCCCATCGACGGCCTCGCATTCCTGGATGACAAAATCGTATTCTGCGAATTCAAAGCCAACACCAGCCGATTATCTTCCGTGCAGGACAATATCAAACGATTGGTGCAGGAGAAAAAGGTGGAGTGGTTGGAAATCCAGACGAAGGAAGGAGATTAGCCTCTCCTACGTATCCTTCGAAGAAGTCCGGCCCCCCATTTTCGCAATCCATATTCTTTTCTTTCCTTTTCGATATGTGAATGCACCAAAATAGAAGGGTCTTGAGGGATGCTTTCCCCTTTTTCTCTCAACCTAAACCTTTTCATCAATTCGTATGCTTCCCCCCTCTCCAAGGGTGTCACCTTCAATTTTACATCGGGCCTCAGGTCTCCCTTTTTTTTTGGTTTTTTTTCATCCGGCATGGGAAAGGAAAAGGATATTTCCTATTTAACGATTTGTTTTTTCGCTATGAGTGCTCCACCCGGTACCGCAAAATAGCCGCGATGCCCCCTAAACCATCCAATTGCTTGCCCGGGTCGGAGTCCGAATCCAGGATGGGGGAAGGGATTCCCATGCGCTTGGCGAGCGCGAGAATAATGTCTACTCGTTCCCGATTGGAATCGTATAGGTTTTGGGAAACCAACACCCGGGAGGCCGCCCCCACCTCCACGGCGTATTCCACCTGCTTGAATCCATAGGTGGCCAACCCATCCTCTTTCCCCAAGTGGCGCATCACCTCATCCACCGCCTGGGCGTGCCGGGACATCGCGTATTCTCCCACGGCCTTGGCGATGGCCTCCGAGGCAATGGCTTCCTTCACCCCCGACATCCCCGTGTCATGAGTGGGAATAGAGAGGAATTGTTTGTCGCCCTTAGGAAAGCGCTCTTGAAGGTACGCGAGCAAGGATTGTCGGGTGAAACCGGGCCCGGCAATGACCATTTGACCAACAGGGGAATGCTGCAGGATGTCCGCGATGGATGAAAAATAGTCATCCGGTTTGGACTGGGAAGCATATTGCTTTCCCGATCGGTAGGCTTTCACCCGCGCGGACTCTTTCACTCCTACCCCCGAAACCTCCACGATCACGGCTTCCTCGTCATCCAACACGACACAAACCAATTTGGCTTTCTTGCTATCCGCTTCTATCTGACGTAGGCGCTCGATTTCATGAGCGGGCAAACGTGTTTTTTTCACCGCGATGGGTTGACGCACCCCGAATACCAGGGAATGCATGGCATGCAATTCAACAAATTCTCCGGGTGAGCCGGATTCGATCGAGCCGGTGACACGGAGCTGGGACGAATGAGCATCCACCTCCACCTTATTGGTTTTGAGGGAGAGGAACATCTTCAACCGGAAGGGTTTCTGCCCCACCTCCTTGGGCTTGATGAGGCGATCCGTCTCCCCACTCACTAAATCTCCCGGATGAATGAGCTGGGATACCAAACGTAATTCGTCCGAGGAATGGCACTCGACCTTGAAAGAAAACTCATCTGGCCGCAATGAAAGGATACGCATACATAGGTCGAAAGGGCGCAGGGGGCTTAAAAAACGAGGGGAGGGTAGAATAAATACGATATGCGTCCCCTCACCAAGATAGGATGGTTCACCCTGGCAGTAGGATGGGTTATCCTGGGGATCGTTTTCATCGCGCACAATGGGATGAATGACCCTATGGCCGCCCTCTTATGGATGTTAGGTCACCTCGTCTGGGGAGGCATTATCCTGGGAGGGTTGCTGTTCATCCTCATGGCGGTCCTCTTCCTTTCCGCTTAACCATAAGGAAAACCCATCATGAGCCTCAAACGAATCGCCGTCATCGATCACGCGAAGTGCTTTCCCGACAAGTGCAACTGGCTCTGCCAGCGCAAATGCCCGGTGAACCGAGTGGGAAAGGACTGCATTACTCAAAATACCTCATTGTTCAAGGCCCAGATATCGGAAGAATTATGCACGGGCTGCGGCATCTGCCCAAAAGTATGCCCCTTCGGGGCCATCACCATCATCAACCTGGACGTGGATTTTGGAAACCCCATCCACTCCTATGGGGTTAATTTCTTCCGGTTGCATAAACTCCCCATCCCCCGCGCCCAAAACGTGGTGGGCATCGTGGGACGGAATGGAACGGGCAAAACCACCGCCCTCCGCATCCTATCAGGACAGATGCCTCCCAACCTGGGAGACTATGATCAAAAACCCACATATGGGGGAGCAGTGGAGGCCTTCCGCGGAAAAGAATTGCAGCATGTCTTCTCCCGCCTGCGGGATGGGACGCATACCCTTTCCATTAAACCCCAGGACGTAGAAAGGATCCCGCGACATTTCCAAGGGAGCGTGCGGGAATTGTTACACACCATTTCCCCAGAAAAAACGGATGCCACGGTGCACGCCCTTGGGTTAGAAAATATCCTCGACCGGGGTATTGAACAATTATCGGGAGGGGAACTCCAGAAAGTGGCCCTCGCCGTGTGCGGAATGAAGGACGCCACCACCTATTACATCGACGAACCATCCTCCTTCCTGGATATCCGGGAACGCTTACGCATCGCCGGCTATATCCGGGGCCTCCTTGGAAATGATAGGGGGGTTATGGTCATCGAGCACGACCTAATCCTATTGGATTACCTCTCGGATTCGATTCACCTCATGTTCGGTGAACCCGCTGTATTCGGGGTCGTTTCGAGCGTCCATCCCACGCGGGAGGGTATCAATATGTATCTCGATGGTTATGCTAAAGACGAAAATTTCAGGTTCCGAAACCATTCCATCACCTTCATGGAACGCGGAGCGCGCGACTTTACCAAAACAACCCCTCTCATCCACTGGCCATCCTTCAAAGTCAAGCAGGGCCCGTTCACATTGGACGCGGAACCAGGGCACCTGGGAAAGAACGAAGTGATTGGGATATTAGGACCGAATGGAATAGGAAAAACCACCTTCATCAAGGCCCTCGCGGGACTGCTCACTCCGGAAGAAGGAGTGTTGCCCCTGCACATGCCGGTGGCCTATAAACCCCAGTATGTGGAACCCATTCCTGGAATGACGGTGGAATCCTATTTACGAACCCGCTTAACGGGAGCGGCCCGGGAGGCCCGTCATTTACTCGTGGAACCCCTCCACCTTCCCTCATTGTATGAGAAGGAGATGCAAACCCTCTCCGGAGGAGAATTGCAGCGCGTGGCCATCGCCGGGGCATTGGGAAGCGATGCCCCGCTCATTCTATTGGATGAACCCAGCGCCAACCTTGATGTGGAACAGCGCCTCCAAGCCGCCCACGCCATCCGGAGCATCGTGGATGCGTTTGATAAAACCGCGTTGGTGGTGGACCATGATCTCCTCTTCATGGATTTCGTATCGGATAGATTACTCCTATTCGATGGCGAACCCTCCACCCATGGAAACGTTCGCGGACCCATGGGGATGGAGGAAGGGATGAATGGACTATTATCCCAATTAGGTATCACTCTGCGCCGCGACCAGCACTCCAAACGCCCCCGCATCAACAAACCGGGAAGCGTTAAGGATACCGAGCAAAAAAAGACGGGGCAATATTACTACACCAAATGATTTTCCGTCCCAATGGATTATCAAAAAATCCATACTACACCAAAATATCTTGATAGAAACGGGGATATTGGCGTGCGTGACGCGTATCTAATCCGAATGTTCTATCTTCGTCATCAGATGCCCGCGCAACCCCGCGTGGTGGCGGGACGCGTACTCATGCCCCCGCACCAATTCAAAACGGCGCATATAGAGAATCGTCTTGAGAATCTCAATGAAAGGAATGACCAAAACAAACATGAGAACAAGAGTGATGTACCGCCCCACGAAAAGAATGGAATCGATTCCCGCCTCAACCAAAGGAAGTAACCCCACGAGCAGGGTGGACACCACCAGGATCAACAGGAAATCCTTGGGATACTTGAAGATCACATACCAATTGGTCTTGATGGCCTCGATGATGGGCTTCTCATCCACCACCAAAGACTGGGGGACGAAAATGAATGATAATGAGACCAGGAACAACGCGAGGTTGATCCAAACGATATCCAAACCCAGGAACAGCCCGGCGCTCACCACCAGAACAAAGAGGAGGCTGAGTAGAACAAAATAGATGAACATGGTGAGGAAGAAATGCTCCATCATGTCCCGCAGATACCGCTTCACGGGGACATGGGAAAGGTCATTGCGCACCGCGAGCAACAACAAGGAGAGGAGGATGGCATACATCGCCAGGAAAACCAATGAGCCCCCGACTAGGGCCGCCACCACTTCCACGGACAAAAGACTAAATGAATAATCAAAGAAAATCGTGCCATCCAGGAGAGCGGTGTTGTTGAACTGCTGGAAGAAGAACACGAACACCAGTAATATGGCGAAAGAGAGGCTAATCCTCAGGTTATTTCGATAAAGCTCCCAAACCTGCCCCCACCACTCGGATTCAGTCCGCGCCATGCTTACACCAAGGCATTATCGGGTTAAAAGCCTGCCATTCAACCGCAGGGAATCCTGTTCCTCCCCTCGGAAAAAATAGGCCCTTACAACATAAAACAGGAGGAGTTCCCTTCCTCAAAAAATTCAGGAAGAAGCGGGGACCGCATAGACTGTTATCAGCAACCACTCGCAAACAAATTTTAATGGTGTTAATCCTCATCATAGTGGCGCCTCATTTCGATGTTTAGCCTTTGTCCAGCCAATAGGCCTTTTGCCATCCCGCGGATATGTTGATAAAAATAATCGTCTCTCTTTCCTAATCCTTTGAAATACGCATTTAATGCCAGTTCAAAGTCTTCTGGCGTCCTGAAGAGATAGTAATTACCAATGACGTGCCATGCCTCATGCAAAAAGTGATAGAATTCAGATAGTTTTGCTTTTTCGTACCCCTCTTGGTAAGCGGGAACAAATAGTTTCTTGCTTTTTCTTTTTTCTACCTCCTCTTTAGTTAACATCTGTTTGGTGTCGAGGACGGTGACTCGTGACCCATCAATGATAAAGTTGCCCATATGTGGATGTCCATGCCATATCCCGACACGGTGCATCTTTCCGATGGTTTCAGCAATTTTTAATCCGATTTCTCTTTTTTGGTCAGCCGACATTTTTTGGTTGTTGAACGCTTCCTGTCCGCTTGTTCCCTTCACAAAACGGAATACGTGAAAACGTCTCTTTTTAGCGTCAACATATGATGCCAAAGGGGATTCCACGCGTACTCTTCGGCCTATTGCCATAACAGCAGATACAAGAGCGCCTCGCTCACCTTTGAGTTCCCGATCAAGCATGTAGGAGTTTCTCCACCTCTTTAACGCTTCTGCATTTTTTATCACTAATTTCATGCCGCTGGGAGTTTCCACTTGCATGGGATATTCATACGGGAATTCTTTTCCTAATGCTTTTTTCACTATTCTCCATTTTGACGGGTCGCGCAACTCAGGTCTATTTTCACGATAAATGATGGCGCGAATCGAGGAATGCGGTCTGCGCGCACGGGCAAAAGATTTTCCTTGCATAGGCTAGTTGGCTTTTTTGATTATATAAAATTTTGCAAGTAGTCCTTTCTACGTAGAAGCAGGGGCCGTGTGCGCGGCTTCCTTGGTATGGTGGGGCAGGGGCTCATCCCAATACCGATGAATGATGACGAAAGAAACCCACCCCAGCAACCCCGCGAGCACGAATAGGAAGAAGGGTGACTTGAGGAGGAAATCAAGAAAGTTCTGCATCACGAAATCAATCGTAGGACTCAACGAGACGATGCCGGGGTATGCGTCTCCCTTATTGAGGGCCACTAGAAACGCATTGTTCCAATAATAACCCACCATGGAAAAGAACCAGGCCACATACCCTAACACCACCCACATCAAAGCAAACGGAATGGATAGAACAAAATCGTCCTTGAAATGAAGGGCATACCATTCCATCCCCAGCCAAACAAAAATGAACCCAATCAAAGGAATCCCCCAGAACAAGGGGTCCACGAACAAGTATCCCTGGAGGGGCACTCCTTGGAATAGGGAATGACCATAGGCATCCCACTTGGGAAGGAAATCAAACACAAGATAAACAAGATACAAAATGACATACGTCAAAACAAGGAAAATGCCTATCTTCATGGGACGCGCGACCATATGCTTCCATTACAAGCCCAATGCCATAAAAACCCCATCTCCACTCCCCTCCAACACCCATCCTTCACTCACAATGGCTCTGCCCCCGGCGTACCCTAAAAAACCCAATAGGGGATTAAGCATCTTGCATGGAAGCCAAACTCCCCCCCAAAATGCCCTGGGTGGAAAAATACCGCCCTCACGCTCTCAAGGATGTAATCGGGCAACCTGAAATCGTTCCCCGACTTGAACGGTATGTGGCCACCCGGGATCTGCCGCACCTCATGTTCGCGGGGCACGCGGGAATAGGGAAGACATCAGCGGCCGTGGCATTGGCCAAAGAACTATTTGGTGAAGAGTGGGGGCAGAACTTCATGGAGCTCAACAGCTCGGACGACCGGGGCATTGATGTCGTAAGGGGCACCATCAAGGATTTCGCGCGCACGCTAGCGTTCAATGCGGATTTCAAGATCATATTTTTAGATGAGTGCGACGCACTCACCGCGGATGCCCAACAGGCTTTGCGTCGAACGATGGAAAAATATTCCAGGACGGTTCGCTTTATTCTTTCGTGCGTAACACCCGAAACACGTATCGCAACACCTGAAGAAACTGAAATGACAATAGGCGAATACTTTGAGCGATTTGAAGAAAAAAAAATAAAACATGTTTTCAATGTCCACGAAAAAAGGAGCAAAGCAAAAACTGATTTGGTCTTGGCAGCCTTAAAACAGAATCCAAAAATGAATGGAAAAAAAGTTATGGAAATACAAACGAATACTGGACGCACCCTCCACGTAACGGACGACCACCCCCTCTTCACGAGTGAAGGATGGAAAAAAGTCAAGGACCTCCAAATGAAAGAAAAGATCGTTATATTTCCGGCACTGGAAACTACTTCTTATCCAACTGATATTCGACCATTATTTGATATTGAAGAATTTGAGCGATTCCTCGAGAACCTGGAGGTGCGTCCACGTCTAAATCTCACCAACGCTACCCAATTCAGACAGTTAACCGCCATGGACAAACGGAAAATGGTTGATAAAATACACGAATATTACTCCTTCATTTCATCGGGAAAAGGAGTTACGCCACGAGAGTTAAAACTTTTGTCATTTATTCCAACCGATAAAAATATTTCCCGTGCCTCGTTAGCACAACATATGCAGCTATCGCGCATTCGTACCGTGCAACTACTACAAGTATTAGAATCCAAGGGGTTTGTCCGACGCACAATAGAAGGAAAAATCCATTCATTTTGCCGCACAAATGAAATCCCACGCAAAATAAGGAACTTTAGGGATATCCAAAATGAAATCAAAAAACAATTTGGAATTAGTGTTTCTTATACCGAAGTCCAAAAGCTGGCACGACGGGAAGTAGTGTTTGAAGGAAAAACAGCCGGAACCCTGAACGAATTAACAAAAAAAGAACTGTTAACCCTCCGTTGTGATGATGAAAAAACGTTTGCTCTCATCCGAGTCCTTGGATTTGTATTTGGTGACGGCCACATCATCCATAACCACCAACGCATTTGGTTCAGTGGAAATACGGATGCGCTAGACGAAGTCCGCAACGATCTCAAAAAGCTGGGTTTCACTCCCAGCCCCACCCAGACCAAACAGATTCGCGGGAACATTGGAGGAAGACAATTCGATGGCGAAACGACATTTATGTTTCTTGATTCGCGTCCCCTGGGATACTTGCTTGCCTTTTTGGGGGCATCAACGGGAGATAAAGTAATCACGCCGTATTCCCTACCCTCTATAGTTAAAACAGGAAACCGTCTAATCAAGCGCGAATTCCTTCGTGCATTATTCGGATGCGAAGGTTATTCGCCGCGAATAACATACAAGAGTTTGGAAGCCATCACGTTGCGCATGCACAAGGATTTTATTCTCCGATCAAATATGCTCGCATTTTTTGGCGATCTCCAAACCTTATTGAAGGAATTCGACGTTGACTCCTACTTAGGGATAAACTCAACATCCTACACACGAAAAGATGGACAAAAATCTGAAATCCACGAACTTATCATTACTCCCAATGAAGAAAACACCTATCGCTTCTTGAGTCGAGTTGGATACGCATTCGAAATAGCTAAAATGAACAAAGCACGATTGGTGGGAGAATATTTACGCTATAAAAGTGCTAACCTAATGCGCCAAAAAAAGAAAGCGGAAGAAATCGTTGTATTATTAAAGGATGGATATACCAAAAGCGCCATCGCACGTATCGTTGATTGTTCAAGAGACTTCGTTGTTGGCCAATCTTTAGGAAAGCAAGTTCATTCACCGCACGACTTCTTATCTTATGAAAAATGGAAAGATAAATACGGTTTCAAAGAAGGCCTTGTATTCAATGAAATCACATCCATGCACGAAATTGAGGTTCCGTTTGTCATGGATATCACATGCCATAACGATCACAATTTTATCGCGAATGGTATTATGGCCCATAATTGCAATTTTTCATCTCGGATAATCGAACCCATCCAAAGCCGGTGTGTCGTGTTCCGATTCCGCCCGCTGCGAAAGGTGGACCTGGAAAAGCAATTGCGATTAATCGCTGAAAAAGAGGGGGTGGTGCTGGAACCCAAAGCCATCGACGCCATAGAATATGTGAGCGAGGGGGATATGCGCAAGGCCATCAACGTGCTGCAGGCGGCCGCGACGCTTGAAAAAAAGGTCACTGAAACCATCGTGTACAACGTGGCCAACAAAGCGCAACCAAAAGAAGTGAAGGAAATGATCCATGCCGCCCTGAAGGGGAAATTCATGGACGCCCGGGAAAAACTGGATTACCTCATGCTAGAGAACGGGTTATCCGGGGAAGATATCATCAAACAGATCCACAAGGAAGTCCTGGATTGGGACGAAAACGAATTGGACTCCCAGACCAAAATTCGCCTTGTCGACCGAATTGGAGAATACGACTTCCGCCTCGTGGAAGGGGCCAATGAACGCATCCAGCTCGAAGCCTTGCTCGCCCAGATGGGCTTGGTTGCGAGTGAGAAGAAATAAGAACCTCGACGCGCCATCTGAAAATGGCCAAAGATCGACCGGTCGCGCGAAAACACCAACCGAATCACCTATAAAGAAACAAAAAACCGTGCATTTGGACAAGATTTAAATTAAGCCAAACAATGCCATGTTCATGCCCCAAAAAAACCGATTGGCGTCGAGACAAGAAAGGGTATTGCGGAAAATAGGATTGATGCCATTAACCTCTACTAAAGAAATTTCCACGCGTTTTGGAATATCAATTAATAACCTCAAAATTATTGAGAGATTACATGCGGGAAGGTTAGAAACCAAAAGAGGATTAATCGAAAAGTTTTCAAGGGACCCCAACAAAAATCGTCTTTTAACGCACCCAAAATTATGGGCATTGCATCGAACCATGGAACTGGCACCCCTTTTAACCGCTAGGGAAATACATGAACAACTGGAAAGAGAAAAAAAACACCACCCTCACCTTTCCTCGCTAAAAATTCCGTCCGAAAATATGATAAATTTGACAATTAAAAATTTAAAACTCCGCACCGAAGAACAGGAAAAGATATTGCTTCGAAAAAGATATGATAAAAGAAGAAGGCCCATCAACGAATTGACTCCGGAGCAACGACAGATGCTAGCCGATGCCGCAAAACCCCTTATTGAAAGATATTGGAGTAAGATACGAAGAAATTATGGAGACGAATTGGCTGACATCATCCGTGACCATATTCAGGACGAAACCAAGTATGTTCGAATTCCCGCCCATTTATCAAAAGAAGAGATGGAACACGCATGGTTGGCCTACCTGAAAAAAGGACAACGCTACTTTTTTCTGCGAGGGGTAGCCATTCTCCGATCGCGCACAAAAGGAAAGCGCCGCATTCAGTTTCCCGAAGGAGAAATTCCTAATATTGAAATCGAAGCACTCCAACCGATAGAAAGAGAAATGGAATTCCCTCCCGACATAACGTTTCCTACCCGCTTAAGTCGACGAGAAGGGCAAGTATTGCAGTTATTGAAAGAAGGAAAAACGCGAAAGCAGATTGCTGTAATACAAGGGGTAGGAACCGCTGCTATCGGTGCTACTGTAAGTAGGATTCGAAAAAAAATAAAAATAGGAGGTGGCGAAGAAACACCCCGCCCATCAGAAAAAACCTCACTCCCAATAAAAAAAGCTATTCGCAGACCACTTGATCCTCCAAAACAACAAAAATATCCAGAAACACATATTGGTGACCCTATTCGACGAGCCATCATTACCTACCTTTCAAAGAGAGCAGGAACCTATTATTCACGAGGGAGATTAAAGCAAAGAATACGTGAGGAGTTTCCAAGTCCACATCCATCTACATTTTGGAAAAAACGTGTCATGCCCCAAATCCAATACTTATTAGAAAATGGCTGGATTGAGGAAGAAATCATCCAAGGGAAAGTACCTTGGTACCGGTTGAAAACCTAAAAAACCAAATCCGCTGCTGAATGTTGGCACAATTCAACCGTTTTGAAACCTACGGCGGTTTGGTCCCGATAAAATTAAATGGATAAAAATGAAGGTCACCATATGTCTGATATTGAGCACGAAAATGAAGCCTATGAGGAGCTCAAGGATTTCCTTGAGAATCGGTTCAATAATTTTCATTATACCATCATTGTCGGCCTCGGCCGAATTGAAAATGACAAAGAGATATATGCCATGGGATTCACATTATCGAATACGGATGCGCATACACCCTTTGGTATTATTAAGGGAATAATTGCTAATATAATAGCTGAATATCAGCAATTGATCGACCAGTATGAGCCAAACCCCGCCCCCTCGCTTTTCAAAACAAAAGGAGAAAAACCAAATGCCTAACATTACCCGCATTCGTGTTCCGATTGACCGTCTCGATTTACTCCGAGTTCCTTTTCCAAAAGAAATACTCGTGGATGCTAAAAAGGAAATGGCTAAAAAAAATCAAGCAAACGACGCTGATGCATAATCCGATCCAGCAATTTTGAATTTTTCTTCCATTCCTTCAAAGGAATGGTCAATTTTGATCCGAGTGCCTGTAACGCCGGTTCCAACGAATCGAATAAATATGAAGACTGTTCCATGGCGTTTCGCACATTCTGGCGACACTGCCAAACACCCATAGGTTGTTGATACCCGGGCCCAATCTCCCGGAAGATTATGGCCGCGGCTTGCCGGCGGTTCTCTTTCATCCACTCAAGCACCGCGAGGCGCGTAGCATAATATCCTCCTGCCACATTCTCGGCATAATTTTTCCGCCCATCAAAGAATTCATGATCGCAACTCATGTGCACATTCGTCATCTCCTGCGCCCAAAAGGAACCCGGGCGATATGCTTCCATGATGTCGAATCCCCATTCCCGAGGAAGGAGGAGAACATAGAAATGATTATCCAAAAAATGGGATTCAAAAAGACGGAACTCATCAATCTGAGAAAAATCCTTGATTTGGTCGATGAGATATTTGCCGATGGTGTCGTCGGATACGGTGATGCTCCAGCGCGTGGGAGTCAATTTTCGGTTCGCCATCACCCCCAACGTACCCGCGCTCAACAGTTTGTACAAATGATGCACAGGAATATCTTTCTCGTATAATTCCTGCATCGCGGTGGCGGCCTTGACCTGGTGATCACTGACCAAATACTCCACCTTATCGGGAATGTGGGGGTTTTCCTGCAACGAAAAATGTTTCATGGGCGCCTGTGGACCCATGGGGGGTGTGTCATGGGAGAATTCCAGTTTGGACATCGGGCTTTTTGTCAATTCCACTTCCACCTCCACCTTTTGGGAAGCCATGGCAATCTCCTGGATCTTCTGCAACTCATTGGAAGGATTGCGCGCGGCATGAATCGACATAGGAAGGTTGGACCGAATTAATTGGGAGCGGAATCCCACCAGTTCATCCAATGGCCTCCCGAACCAGCGCTCCGGGTTGTCCAACAGGTCCGCGGCGTCCGCATCCAAGGAGAACGTGGGGGCCATGGGGGCAATTTTAACCTTGGGATAACCATGATGGGAGACGAATAACGAGGGAGGGGAACTCCCTGAAAATACCTTTCCTTTCATCCGCGAAATGGTGCGCTGTTGCCCCTCATGCTTCTCCAAAACCCAGCATATGGGCCCACACCACAAGCGCCCACGGCACTTGACACACGTTTCGGGGGAGGGCTTGAGGGGCTGCATACCTAGGTAAAGACAAAACGGGCTTTTCAAGGTTTGGACGGTCTATCGCCGAGGAAAACGTTAAATGGGTGGATTGGGTCAATCCCCCATGACCCGATCCTCCCGGTTGCCCAGCGAGCGATTCCATCGCCGGCCATCAACGCGAGAAAGGACACGTGCCGCTCTACTAGCACGAACGAAAAAGGGATGGCTGGAACGCCTTCACGAACCGCCCCCCTGGTGGGAGAAAGGAAAACTGTTGGATTATAGAACTAAAAGATGGAATGAGGTGGAAGAAGGCATTCGTTCTACCAGTCCCGAAAAATACGCAGAAGCCGAGCGTCAGTTAAAAAACCATTTTGATTATCAAGCTGAATACGCGATTAGAAAATATTTTGAATTGAGACCAAACACCCCCTATTCATTTGAAGAAATATATACGCGCATGCTCGAAAGACATTATTTCAACTTTTTGACAGCAGCCAAAGAAAATTTATCTGGTTCCTCTTATATTCTTGCAAGAATGAGCCTTGCCATCGGGCCGGAAAAAAGGGTTCTTGAAAGTTTTGAACAACAAAATCTACCAAAAGCAAGTCGCTTTACGAGCCACCCACGTTTTGGCAAAGCGAGTTCCAGAAAAATATCTTTACTTGGAATACTTCCCCCCCACATCCCGACAACGCCTAGCCGACCGGACATCGTGCATTACCTATCTGGGATACCTGAACCCAACCGGACCATTGTGATGCGCTATTTCGGAGTAGGGACAGCACCCGAAACACTAGCTTCCATTGCAAAAGATTATGGCGTAACTGGGGTAAGAATTCGCCAACGGATTCGACGCTCGCTCGAAATCATCCGCACCAGAACGCGGCCACCAAAATCAAAAAAAAAGATTATCCGACGGAGGCGGAATGAACTCATTCGGGAAACCCTTGAAATATTCATGAAAAAGGGGGAAGGTTCTATAAAAATGATCAAATCCAGAGACCTATTTTCCCTATTGCGATTAACATATCCGGCAATTAACTATTCCACTTTTATTCGGCTGCTAACTCAACTGGAAAGAGAGGATCGAATCGACCATATCGCTTATGGGGTATACACCCTCCGCCCGAAAGGGCGGCCGAGGAAAGACCATTAAAACCCATCCTCCCGGAAGATAGGCTATGGGCGAAACCGTTTCCCTGACCCTTCCTGACGGAAAAAAAATAGAGATGGAGAGAGGAACGACCGTGCGCCAAGCGGTGGAAAAAATTGGGCCGCGCCTGGCGAAAGACGCGCTCGCCGCATCCCTGAATGGGAAGCTCGTGGACCTATTCAGCGAAGTCATTACGGAGGCCGAATTAAAGGTACTCACGTTCTCTTCGCCGGAAGGGAAAGAGGTGTATTGGCATTCCACCTCTCACCTCATGGCGTTCGCCATCGAGGAATTATTTCCAACCGCCAAAATTGCCATCGGCCCCGCCATCGAAGAAGGATTCTATTACGACATCGATTTTGAACGGCCATTTACCCCCGAGGATTTGGAAAAAATAGAAGCCAAAATGCGCGAATTGGCCAAGGCGGATTTTCAAGTAAAACGCATCGAGATGAAACGGGATGACGCCATCCGCTTCTTCGAGAAGAGGAAGAACCCCTACAAGGTGGAGATCCTCTCGGAATTGGCTGATGAAAAGGTTTCCTTGTACGAGGAAGGGCGATTCATCGACCTCTGCACCGGTCCCCATGTCCCCTCCACGGGAACGATTGGGGCGGTGAAATTGTTGCGCGTCTCTGGGGCCTATTGGCGAGGGGATGCCAAAAACAAACAATTGCAGCGCGTCTATGGAATAAGCTTTCCGACGCAAAAAGAAATGGAAGCCTTTTTGAAGGAACTGGAAGAAAGAGAAAAACGCGACCACCGGCGAATAGGAAAAGAGATGAAGATCTTTGCCTTCCATGAAGACATTGGGATGGGATTGCCATTATGGCTGCCAAATGGGGAGCAGTTGTTTCATACCCTCCAAGAATTTATGCGGGAAGTGGAGGAAGAAGCGGGATACCAATATGTGCGCACTCCCCATATCATCAAGGGAAAAATGCTCGAACGCACCGGACACATCCCGTATTACACCGCCTCCATGTACACCCCCATTGAGATTGAGGGGGAACACTATTACCTCAGACCCATGAACTGCCCCCACCACCACGCCATCTATTCGGAACTGGTGCAGAGCTACAAACAGCTCCCTCTTCGTTTAGCCGAAGCAGGAACGATATACCGGTATGAATTGAGCGGAACCATGTATGGAATTATCCGCACGCGGGGATTTACCCAGAACGATGCCCACCTCTACGTGACACCGGAACAGGTGGAAGATGAAGTGATAAACGTACTGCAAATGAATATAGACATTTATGAAAAAATGGGATTGAAAAACTATTGGTTCCAATTGTCCCTGCCGGATTTCGAAGGACATCCTGAAAAATATGCGGGTGACAAAAAAAGGTGGGAAATGGCCGCGGAGGCCCTGCGCCGGGCCGGTAAACGGATCAAAAAGAATGTAGTGGAAGTGATGGATGAAGCCGCGTTCTATGGTCCCAAAATAGATATACAGACCAAAAATGTTAAAGGGAAGGAAGAGTCCATCGCCACCGTACAAGTAGACATCATGGTCCCCAAAAGACTTGGGTTAACCTACATCGACGAGCAGGATAAACCTCAAATACCCGTTGTCATCCACCGGGCCATCATCGGCAGCTATGAGCGATTCATCGCGTTCCTATTGGAACAGACGATGGGAAAATTTCCCCTATGGCTGGCACCAGTGCAGGTAAAAATTCTCCCCCTGAGCGAAAAGTTCCGCACCTACGGAGAAAAAGTCTTTTTGGAAATGAAAAAGCGGGGAATTAGGGTAGAACTGGATTCCACGGACGAGACACTCAACTATCGCATCCGGAATGCGCAACTGGAAAAAGTTCCCTACATGGTGATTGTCGGGGAAAAAGAAGAGAAGGCCCATGCCGTGAGCATCCGAACACGCCAAGGAAACCAGGAGAATGGGATTCCTTTCGACACTTTTTTGGCCCGCATCCAAAAAGAAAATGACGAAAAGGAATAAATGGCCTAATTATCTTTTTTCACCAGGAATAGAACCCGAAACCGGTGACATGAATTTATGGATGAAATAATGGGCACCCTCACTCTCTCTTTTATGGTCGCGTGGGGCTAATATTTGGATGCAACCCCCATCCCTTCTCATAGGTTTTTTGATTTTAGGCTCCATCGTTCTAGGAATCATCTTCCTGGGCCAACCTCAACCACTCGCACCCGACCTCGATATTTCAAACACCCTCCCTAAAGACAATCAGAATATTGAAACCATCGCGGAAGGACTGACTATTCCCTGGGAGGTGACTTTTTTGCCTAATGGCGAATGGCTCGCGACTGAAAGACCCGGGAGGCTGTGGCGCAGTGGTGGAGACAACTCACCCATCACTATTGAAGGAGTCCATTACTCCGGGGAAGGAGGATTATTAGGTATGGCCCTCCATCCGCAATTCCAAACCAACGGGTGGATTTACCTCTATTACACTTCCCAAAACGATGGACTAATTGAAAACCAGGTATCCCGATATGTATTTGATGGCCAGCAAAATAGGTTGACCAATGCTAAAACGATATTGGGGGGTATCCCGGGATCGGCCAACCACCATGGCGGCCGGATCGCTTTCGGGCCTGATGGATATCTATACATCACCACCGGCGACGCGCAACAATCGGAAACGGCGCAGGACATAACCTCGCTCGCCGGAAAAATATTACGGGTGGATGAAAACGGGAACATTCCTTCTGATAATCCATTCGGAAATCAAGTGTATTCGTTTGGCCACCGCAACCCCCAAGGATTAACATGGGATGCGGAAGGACAGTTATGGTCCACGGAACACGGGCGCTCCGGACTGGCCTCAGGATTCGACGAGCTCAATCAGATTGAATCAGGGAACAACTATGGATGGCCCGCCATTCAAGGAGATGAAACGGGAGAGGGGTTTAGAAATCCCATTATCCATTCCGGCGCCACCGACACCTGGGCGCCGGCGGGGATGGCTTTCCACCAAGGAAAGATCTATTTCGCCGGACTACGAGGAGAAGCGCTATACGAATACGACCTCGTTACTCATGAACTGAAAATCCATTTCAAACACCGGTTTGGAAGGCTACGCGCCGTGGTTGCCCAAGCGGATGCGCTCTACCTTTCCACGAGCAACCTGGACGGAAGGGGCATTCCCCGGGTCGGGGATGACAGGATCATCCGAATCAACTGGTCCTATTTCAAGGATACGTGAAATGACTATCTCTCCACTCTAAAATGAATCCAACGAATGGAAAACTTTACCGAATGTCCAATCGCTCGCGAAACAGTGCAAAAACAATCTGAAGGCCAAATAATCGGAAATTCGCCATATCAAAAAATAAAATTTCATTAAAATAGGAAAAAACTATCCCGCGAACCAGTTAATTAATCCTATCAACTCTTGTGCAATACCCATCTATTCGCATACATGAAAGGGATGTCAACCAATCCCACTAACCATTTCATGGCTATCAAACCAATGAAAATTGGAACTATTGGCTGCAATCCATAAAATGCCAATGTGACGAATATCATCGAATCCACTGCCATTGATGGGATGGAACTAAAAACATTCCTCATCCATAATTGTTTTCCCTTCGTAAACTCTTTGAACCAAGCGAAAATGTGTGCATCCAAGGATTCACTAATATAGAAAGCGATCCAGCTAGCCACCATAATCCGGGGAGCGAATCCTAAAATAGTCTCAAAAATCTGTTGATCAGACCAAAAAGGGGCAGGGGGGATGGCAATCGTCAACCAAATAAAAAAAACCATTACAATCTGTGCTACCAGCGCGATCCGAATCATGTTTAATGTTTCATTTTTACCAAATCGTTCATTCACGATATCAGTTATGAGAAATGTGACGGCAAAAATCAATGTAGCAGCTGGGGCGATGAACGTGCTAAATCCCAAATCAAAGGCTGCGATTTTGATAGCCATAATATTGGCCGCAATCACGAAGGCAACGTATAACCCTATCAATGCGTCTGGTTTACCATACTTTCGAGCATACCAGGAACCAAAAAGGGTTACAGAAGAAATGAGGATGATCCAAACAATGATCCACTGGAGCATGTATATGTACCTCAAAGGAGATATAAAAGCCTTATATTCAAGATTTGCCGGATTACCCTATGCAAAGTGCGTATGCCGTGAAAAGCACACTAAAAATATTAAGTGAACTGAAACGAGCAGGAAAGCACCATATTCGCTATTTGGGAAAAAGACTTGTTGTATATCCACACGTTTTCTCACCAGCATACTTTGGCGATTCATTATTTTTCGCAAAAGAAATTCCAATTCGCAGAGGAGAAATTATTCTGGATGTAGGAACGGGAACAGGAATATTGGCCATTGCATCCGTGAATAAAAAAGCGAAAAAGGTTGTAGGAGTTGATTTTAATCCTAATGCAATCATTAACGCAAAAGAAAACATTAAAATCTATGGGATGGAAAAGAAAATTTCCATTTACAAAGGAAATTTGTTCTATCCGTTCCGAAACGAAAAATTCACCACAATAGTTTGGAATTTCCCTTTCTGTAATACCAAAGCAAAGAGTTATCTCGAAAAATCAGTGTTCGACTATCAATACAAATCCCTTGAACGGTTCTTGAAGGAAGCCAAAAAGCATTTGAAAAAGAATGGGCGAATCATTCTTGGATTCTCCCCAGACTTGGGGGATGAAAAATTATTGAAGAAAATTATACACAAAAAAGGATATGGACAAAAATTGATATGTGAAAAGAAATCGACTCAATCGCATGTGCGGGGAGCGCAAAAACGAGTAAGATATCAACTGTTTGAACTGAGACCGAATTAATTATTTCACCAGAACGACAACCCGCTCGTTCACCTTCCCCACGAAACCGGAGTGGCGCTTGTGACAATCGATGGTGCGCGCGATGATATTGTCTTCCAGCGTAAAACCTTCTTCCTTGGCGATGTCCATCAATAATTCATCGCTCTTCACCACCCGATCGGGAAAGCAGCCCCCGGCCACATTGACCACGGCCTTTCCCCCATCCTTGAGGACGCGGTGGAATTGGCGGAAGCATTTCAGCATGTCATGCAAATAGGCATCCGCGATAGGCAAATCACTTTCTCCTTCTCCCATCGCGACTTGTTCCCCAATGAAGGAACGCAATTGGGTTTTGGATTCATCAAAAAATAATGCTAATTCCAGCTTATAGGCGCTCGCATACTCCACTTTATTCAAGTAGGGCGGGGACGTGATAATGGAACCGATGGAATGGGATTCAATATGCTTCAATCGCCGCGCATCGTCATCCAGGATTTTAGGTATGTAACCTTCCGAGGGGACCTTTTCAAGGTCCTTAATCATGTGTCCTATTTTTTGCACCCAGAATTTTCTCACGGGCATATATCCTTTATTTATGCGGCGGAGGCTGGCGCCTAATCGTTCAACATTGGCACAGCGCAAGGTTTGGTCAATCAACGCGAGGAGCGCGATGTCATGCAAGGGAGATTTTGTCATCTCTTTCCGAATGTACCCTTTAATGAAAAGGAGTTCGCGGAATGTTTGAGGATGAAAACGCTTGGCGACCCAGGAATCCACTCGCCCTTCCCGGGGGAAATCGAATCGTTCTTTTTTGAGGACGGCATACTCCTCCTGGAGGGAATCCAAATCATATGTTTTGGTTTTGGTCTCAGCTACAAACCGCATGAGAGGAGAGGTATCGCACCCGATGGAAATTAGACCCATTTCCTTGCACGCCAGAGGAGTGGTTCCCACGCCACAAAATGGATCAAGGATGGGCCCTTGCAGTGAATAGGATGTCACCCCCCACTCCACGAAAGCCTTGGAGAAACCCTCGCGGTAATGAAACCAGCGGTGAATGGGGATGTTTCGGTTGGGGGAAAAGGTGACCATCTCGGAAAGAGGAATAGAGAACGGCATACCCAACCTTCGAAGGGGGGCTTATAATCTTATTTTACGGGGGAAATGGATAGAGGCGGCTGTCGTATCGAATATGGCGATGGGGTCTCCTAACATCAACCGATAACGTGGGTGGCCCCGTGGTCTAACGGCTAGGATAGCTCCCTTACACGGAGCGGGCGGCAGTTCGACTCTGCCCGGGGCCATTAAAAGAGGAATCCGGTGGCACAAAAAGCCTAAGGGTTAAATACCGATTTTCCCTTCGCAACCAATGGCCCACATTTTCAGCGGAAAGGAGAAAAACGATGCCCGGCTCATCACCTGGGCGCTCGAAACTACACGAAAGGGAAACGTATTGCAGCGACCCGAATTTGTTTATGACGTGCTCACCCATTTCGGGGCTCACATCACCCTTGACCAGGTCGAAACCATTCATGGCCTAATGACTCACCTTATACAAAATCTATTAGCTATCCATCAAATTAAACCCTCCCAGCCCGATTCGATTCAAGAAATCGTCACGACAGCCGCCACCCGTATACGTACAAACAAATCCGTCCGAACCCCTCAAAATCCGGTGGCCCAAAAAATGGCGGATTATTACCCCCGCCACTCACAGGTAATTCCCCCTTCCAAAGAGCCTATGATCGAGCGGAGGAAAACTCAACTCACTCCCACTGAGAGGGTTGATAAAATGCTCAAGCAATTCATCGAAAATCCAGTATTGAAACCAGCTGATATCCAATATATATTGCCATCCATCAGACTATTTTCCCAAAAATTGCCGCCTAGAAATAATCTGGATAGGTTAGTCTTTGATCGAATCATTCAAAATAATTTTGGTCCAGACATCCGAGAAGCCGTGATCCAACGCGAACTAAAGTTGGCCCAAATAAAACGTGAAAGTCGGCAAGGTATTGATAATTATTATAGACAAATATCAGAAATAGAAAGAAGACGAAAAGAACGAGGCCAACGACCCCCTCGGCCTCACCGCTAATAAAGGCAAGTATCTCATTTTCTTCCATGGAAGATCTCCATTCCAAGAAGAAAGAGAAACCCGTTACCATCGAGGTGCTCATGGAAGGGCCGGGGGGCGAGCTCTATTTCCAACCCGTGGAAGCCACTCCCGATCACCTGGAGGACTTGATTAAAGCCACCACCAACAGCATGATCAAGCACAACCTGGCGAAGCAGCTAGAACGGCTGAGGAAAGACCATGGGGAAGAGGACACCCATTAAAAATCATCCTCAAGGGATTTTAGTAGAAGGCGAGAGTGGGCCAATGGTTAAGCTTCGGCCTTGCCAAGGCCGAGATCCGGGTTCAATTCCCGGCTCTCGCATATTCCAATAATCCCATGAAAGAAAAAATGCGCAACAAATCATTCGGAATGAAAAAAGTATAGAAAAAAGCAGCGATAGTCTAGTGGTATGATAGGAGCTTCCCAAGCTTCTGGTCCGGGTTCGATTCCCGGTCGCTGCATCGTATCCAGCGTTAGAGTGCAATCCGGCTGGCTGATATCCCCAGTTTAGCGACTCTCATTTTGATTTATTTTCAATCCTATATTTTATTTCATAGACATTGGGAGAAGATTGCTGCGGATTTGATTTTT
>JAUYHT010000009.1 GCA_030688545.1 Candidatus Diapherotrites archaeon
ACCTTTTAACCTATGGAGTATGGACAAAATGTGGGGGCTATGGGCTGGTGTAGGCTCTAACCCTCCCCCTCGCCCGGAGAATAATATCCTGGTAGTAAAAACATGTAGGGTAACAAAAAGCTGCACCACCCTATCACCCACGTCACGAGGAAGGAGAGAAGAACATGCAGTGGGAATTTCTCTTAAATATGATCGGCGAGGTGGCCTTTGGGGCAGGTATGGCCCTCTGGCTCACGGAATGGCCTGCTCAAAGTTTAGGCAGTGACAAAAGGAGACGCTGCTGGCATGTAATAGTTGTGTTATTACTGCTTTCATTCGGGATAAACATTGTATTGCCCACCCCAAGCTATCCATAACTTTCATCGTTTTTGGCAATTTTCTTGACATATCTAACAAGTCATGATAGAGTAAACTTAGTCATCGAATACGCCACCAGTCCACCCCCATCCATCTTACTTTTGAGGATGGCAGTGGCAATTCAGGAGAACAGTACCATGGCAGCAAAAATCTGCACCCTCATCCTTCTCACGGTCCTCCTGGCAGCCTGCCAGACCAAGCCCAAGCACTGTGATCCCCTACCCTCTATGCCCGACGACTGGTGTGCAGAATCCATTGATTATCGGCCATTTCCTCTGCTCCTCACTCTCCTGGGGATTCCTTCTGCTGGGGGTGGTGGAGGGTCTTCCAGCTATCGAGGCTCCGATGATGGCCCAGTCAGAGGGTCCGATATTTACTTTAAAAGAGAGATTTCGAGCATAAAGCCAGATGGAAAAGGGGGGTACCGTGCTGATTACAGCACGACTGCCTACCCAAAGAACATAAGATAGGGGTGAATTGATGAGTTGGGTGCCTGTCCCAGATGATCATCCAGGGCTTGCCATCCCGATGATCCGGAACTCCCTTGACTGCACCCAAGAGAGTGGGCTGGTGTTGACCATACCTATTTTGTCGTATAGGGGTTTTGGTCGATATATTTCAATTCAGTGCCCACTTGCCCGTGTGAAAGGAACACCTTGCGGAGCGCTGATTCACCAGCACCTTTGGGTGAGGCATGTGAAGGAGTACCACCACCTGGAGATTGAAGAAACGATCATAGAATGGTGAGGTGAATTGAATGGATTCCATGGAGCCGTTGTGGCCCCTAGCCCACAATGAGAAGCGTGGTGTGTCGGTTCCACTCCTCCAAACCAATGCCAGACTGAGAGGGGGTGGAATGCCCATCATCATGACCTTTGATTTAGGGGATATGGAGAATTCTGTGCGCGGCATGCTTTGCGATGATGGGGTTTCACAGGAAAACTGGGTGCATCATATGTGGTTACACGGTTACGAGATTGAAGAAACGATTATAGTGCTTTGAGAGGGTAATATGGGCGTTCTGGATGGGTGGTACTCTGTTCCTGATAATTATCCTGGCGTGGCGATTCCTATGTTGAGTTCCACTGCAGGTCGGAGGTCTGGCAGCCCTATACTTAATATCAAACGTCCTATGGCATGGGTTGTTTGTCTGGACTGCACCAATCAGATGGGTAATCTCGCGCGGATTCACCAGCATCTCTGGGTGCACCATTTGCAGTTTCAACATGGGTGGATTATTGAAGAGACGATCATAGAACTTTGAGGTGGAGATGATGGGTACAGAACCTAGGGGCTGGAAGGTGGTTCCTGATGAACAGCCTGGCGTGGCGATTCCGGTTTTGGGGCCTGACGTTGGACACTTTGGGGCTACGATCCCCATTCTTATGTGTCTCCCCTGTGATGAGCTTTACTCTTCATTTAGGTGCCTCCTTTGCTTTCAGGAGTATTACCACGAAGAATGGGCAGATCATATTCAGGGTTTTCATGGTGAGGATATTGAAGAGACGATCATAGAACTTTAACCCCCAGGAGTTATGATGTTAGATGATTGGAGGTCTGTTTTAGATGATACCCCTGGTGTGGCGATTCCACTTTTAAACCCCCATAGTGAAAGGAGTGGGGTATATGAGTTTAACCCCATTATATCACTCAAATCAAATTACAATTTGGGGATTCGTTGCCCCCTCTGCGAAATCAAAGGGAATTTGATCAGTCAGAGTGGGTGGCTCAGTCATTTACAGTTTCATGGGTTTGAGGATGTAGTCGAGACGGTTATTGAGCTTTGATGACGCGACAGACATGGCATGGGACGGTGGGGGGAGGCTAGGTGGGGCACGACTTGGCAGACGGGGCGCGGTTAGTCATGGGGTGGCACGGATGGGACAGGGCGTGGCTGACTCGGCGAGCAGCGGGTTGGATCGGGAAGGCTGGGGTGGCGTGGCAGACTCGGAAAGGCAAGGGCTGGATTGGCAGGAACTGACGAGACGTGGCAGACAAGGCCAAAGTCTGATTTTTAACCTTGACACGCTCAGAATCTGTGGTAGAGTATAGTGGACAGGACGGGCTTATGGTAGTTCCCCCCAGAGTTAGGGCTTTGCCCGCAGCGGACGCGCTGGCTCTGGGGTGTTTTTTTGAAATCTGATTTTTAACCCTCAGTTCTGCAAGCGTATGCAGTAAAGGGAACAGCCCCACCAAACTGGTGAGGCTGTCTCGCACCCCCGCTACCATCTCCGCTCTACTTTTTCTTCTTAGCTTTTTTACCACCTGTGATGGTTGGCGCGGCTTGGCGCTTTTTCTTATTAGTTGCTTTCTTCTTCTTGGCCATTATTTCTCCTTATGTGAGGCCCCCAGGGCTTTCCCGAAGACTCCACTAACTAACTCAAGTAGAGCCCCCTTGCCCTATTTGAGATACTGATTGTAACCCCCTCTAACTAGAATCGTCAAGTGATTTTTAACCCCGGCGTTTTTGGAATCAGATTTTTAACCCCAGCCATTTCAAATCCTAATTTTTAACTCTCGGTTTTTGAGGTTCAAAACCTAATTTTTAACCCTCGGTTTTTGAGATCTACGCGGGAAGAAAAAGAGAAGGAGGAAAGAAGTGGGGTGCGCGGGGACCAAATGTGCGGGGAGCCCGAACCCCAAAAGAATATCTTGACAACCGAACAGGTCATGATACACTGGTTTTCAGAAAGGGGGGAACACTATGGCCTATCCGAATATCGAAAACTCCGAAGATTATGCCAAGTATGAATTTGTGGTGAAAGATTTTCTGAAACAGTTTGAAGATGGAACTCCCCCGTCTGATGGGTATTGGGGTTGCCCTGAATGTGGTTCAGAAAATGGGTGGAGTGGGACTGATCCCTGTGAGGGGTGTGATGTTACACCCGAAGATTTCTCCGAGCCCCACTTCTCCTGGCGAGTTTGTGGTTGCTGCGAAAGGAATCTTGGGGGTAGCCGAGTCAATATGATCGGTTGGTTGGATGGCGCTCGCCTATCAGATTGGAATGAAGATTCCAAGTGGACTGGGGAAATCTGTACTGATTGCCAGTATTATTTTGAGTATGGCCAATTAGATGATCAAACTATGCTCACCATAAAAGAGGGGAAGTCCTGATGCAAAAACTCTGTCTTGATTGCAAGATCGTAATGACGGACGGTGCGAAGATTCAGGCTATCCGTTGTCCTGTACATGATGCGGAGCCAGATTTGTATGCGGCACTGCTCTGGATTATGAACCGTGCGAATAACGTCAAGGGTGATCTCGATAGCTATAATTACGTGGTCTTTGATGTAGCTGAGGAGGCCCGCGCCGCGTTAGATGCGGTCGCGCTAGCCAGAAAGACTTCTTGACAACCGAACAGGTCATGATACACTGGTTTTCAG